>NZ_WUMG01000054.1:0-41960 GCF_009827015.1 Delftia sp. CH05
CTCCTCCTCCTGTGTCTCGGCTGCCACGGCCATCCCCGACGAGCAGCTGCATGCCCTGGTCGATGACCGCCTGCCGGCCCCACAGGCACAGGCGCTGCGCGAGCAGCTGGATGCAGACAGCGCAGCACGCGTGGAGCAATGGCAGCGCCAGCGGCAGCTGCTGCGCGCCCTGCACGGCGCCCGCAGCGAACCGCCCATGCCCGATGAAATGCGCGCCGCCGCCGAGCAGCTGCAGGGCCTGCAACAGCGCCAGCAGCAATGGTGGCGCTGGGGCGGCATGGCCGCAGGCTGGCTGCTGGCCTTCGGCCTGGGCTGGCTGGTGCACGGGCAGCAGGCAGCGCCTGCGGCACCCTCAACGGCGGACACGCTGGCCGCTGCCGCACCTGCCCGCTTCGCCCATCAGGCAGCAGTCGCCCACGCGGTCTACCAGCCCGAGCAGCGCCACCCGGTCGAGGTCGAGGCAGCGCAACAGGCCCATTTGCTGCAATGGCTTTCCAAGCGCCTGGGCCGGCCGCTGAAGCTGCCAGCCCTCACGGAACTGGGCTATGAGCTGGTGGGCGGCCGGCTGCTGCCCGGCGACAGCGGCGCACGCGCCCAGTTCATGTACCAGGATGCAGCCGGCGAGCGCATCACCCTGTATCTGGGCGCGCTGGAGGACCCGGCCACGCGTGGCGAGACCGCCTTTCGCTTCAGCAGCGACGGCCCCGTGCCCAGCTTCTACTGGGTGGACCAGGGCTTTGGCTATGCCCTCAGCGGCGCCCTGCCGCGCAACCGACTGCTGCAGCTGGCCACGGCCGTGCACCAGCAGCTTTGAAGCCTGGGGCCACGGCTACCAGGGCAGCGGCGCCGCCTCGCCGTTGCCATGTTCGCCGTAGTACAGCGAGGGCAGAAAGCGCGACAGGTAGGTGAACTCCGTGTAGCAGTGGCGCAGCAGGCCCAGGCCCAGCGCGTCGGGCAGCTCGGCCGCCGGGTCGGCGCAGGACTGGCCCAGCAAAAAGCGGCTGCGCAGCACGCAGCCAAAAGGCGTGTCACGCGCCAGGTGCACCATCAGCCCGTCCATGGGGTCCCCGCTGGCGTCCAGCTGCACATGCTCGCCGAAGCCGATGCGCGCATACACGGCGGCCGATGCGCGTTTTTCGGCAAAGGCCAGCTCCAGCTGCGCAGGGTCGAAAAGCTCGCGCGGATCGTGGAACTTGAGCCTGGCCGCCACGGGCGGAATATCGGCCAGGGACTCCACGGCCTCGATGGACGCGCCGATGTAGCTCTCGCCCTTCTTCCATTGCGCATCCCAGCCACGATGCGCGATGTGGTCGTGCGGATGCCACCACTTGATGTGCTGCGTGGTCTCGAAGAACTTGAACCACCAGTCCAGCATGCGGCCGCTGCAGCCGTGCAGGTCGGTGCGGCAGGCCACCACCAGACAGCCGCTGGGCAGGCGCTGGATTCCCGTCTCCAGCCGCAGCGGCGTGATGTGCAGCAGCTCGTCGATGCGGGAAATGTCGGGCTCGAAGGCATGGGAGTTCATGGGTGTTTTCCGTTCCTGGGTTGATGAGGAAAAGCCATCTTATATTAAAGAAACGAACAACGTTTCCAAACAATCGGATAATCCCAGCCGGGTAACAAAATGCTGCACAACCAGGCACGACCCTGCACAACACCGAACGGAACGACAAGAAATCCAATGGAATCCGAAATCACTCCTGCGGCCCCCAGGCCGCGCGGGCGGCCGGCCCGGCCCGAGCACGAGGCCAACGATGCCGCCCTGGCCGCCGCCACCTGGCTCTTGCTCAACGAAGGCTATGCCGCCACCACCATGGAAGCTGTGGCCAGGCGCGCGGGGCTGGCCAAGAAGACGCTCTACCGCTTTGCCGCCAACCGTGAGGATCTGGTGGCCCTGGTGGTGCGCAGCTGGACAGACGGTTTCCGCCCCGCCCTGTCGGCCGATGCGCAGTCGGCCTCAGAGGTGGCTCCGGCGCTGGCCGAGATCCTGCGCGTGATTGCCGCGCGCGTGCTGTCGGCCGAGGCGGTGGGGATGTTCCGCCTGCTCACCACCGATTTCCCCGCCAAGCCCGAGTTGCTGGAGGTCTACCAGCGCAACGGCATAGAGCGCGGCCGCGGCATGCTGGTGGACTGGCTGCGGCGCCAGTGCGCGAAGGGGTTGCTCAGGGCAGAGCAGCCCGATGTCATCTGCGACCTGTTGCTGTCCATGGCCATTGCCGAGCCGTTGCGGCAGATGGCCCTGGGCCTGACGCCGCCCGTGCCCGAATGGGATCCGGGCCCGCGCATTGACGACGCGGTACGGCTGCTGGCAGGCCATTCCTGCCGCATGGAGCCCGCTGATCGCTGAACCGAAAAAAAGGCCATCCGGCGCGGTGCCGGATGGCCTTTTGAACCCTTGGAGGTTTGGGCAACCGCCGCGCGATCAGTCCAGCGCCGCCAGCGGGTGCGAGTGCGCGGGCCAGGGGCTGTCGAAGAAGGCACGCCATTGCGCGTCCTGCACGTCTTCGATGCGCGCGGGGTTCCAGCGCGGTTGGTGGTCCTTGTCCACGGCCAGGGCGCGAATGCCTTCGATGGTCTCGCTCTGGCCGGGGCGCAGGTAAAAGCAGTGGCGCACCATGTCGCGCTCCATGCGCAGGTCCTGGGCCAGCGTCATGCCGCGTGCGCGGCGAATCTGCTCCAGCACCACGTGCAGCATCAGCGGCGAGCGCTTGCGCAGCGTGGCTGCCGTGTGCTGCGCCCACTCGCCATCCGCCGCTTCCAGTGCCTGCACCATGGCAGCCACCGTGGGCAGGGCAAACACGCGGTCGATCTCGGCGCGGGGCTGGGCCGCTGGCTTGGCCGGGGCTGTGAACTTCGACTTCACCAGCGCCTCGACGGCCGCTGCATCGGCAAAGCTGCCGGCGGCCAGGGCCTCCCACAGCGCAGGCTGCTGGTCCGAGGGCAGATAGCCATCGGCCAGGCCGAAGTCCAGCGCGTCGGCCGCGCCGATCACGTCGCCCGTCAGCGCCAGCCACTCACCCGCGTGACCGGGGCAGCGCGATAGGAAGTAGCCGCCACCCACATCGGGGAACAGGCCGATGGCCGTCTCGGGCATGGCCATCTTGGTACGCTCGGTGACGATGCGCAGCGTGCCGCCCTGGCTGATGCCCATGCCGCCGCCCATGACGATGCCGTCCATGAAGGCGATGTAGGGCTTGCCGAAGGTGTGGATCAGGTGGTTGAGCGCGTACTCCTCGGTGAAGAAGTCCTCCAGCTGCGGATTGCCCGTGCTGCCTGCGCCGTGCAGAAAACGGATGTCGCCGCCCGCGCAGAAGGCGCCGAAGGCCCCTTCCTTGCCCATGCCGCGGATGGCCACGGCCAGCACCTGATCGTCCTTTTGCCAGGCCAGCAGGGTGGCCAGCAGATCGCGCACCATGCCCAGCGACAGCGCGTTCAGCGCCTTGGCCCGGTTCAAGGTGATCATGCCCATGCGGCCCCGCACTTCGCTGAGGACTTCGCCGGCAGCTCCCGTCATATCTTGCTCCTTGTTGCTATGCATGCCCTGCCCCGGCAGCCCGGGGCGATGAGCCGCAACCATAGCTGAAAATCCGCGCCCACCCCTGACAAACAGGTGCCAATTTGCGCAAGTGCACGACAGGGCGGGCAGCCGCCGCGCACCGCAGCGCACTCAGTCCAGAGAGACGCCCGTGCTCTTGACCACGCCGGCCCAGCGCTTGATCTCGCTGCGGATGTAGGCGCCGTATTCCTCGGGCGTGGAGCCCAGTCCTTCGGCGCCCTGCAGCTGCAGCTTCTCGACCACGCCCGGGTCCTTGAGTGCGCGCATCAGCTCCTGGTTGAGCCGCTGGATGATGGCGGCTGGCGTCTTCGCGGGCACCATCACGCCCTGCCAGGCCCCGGCCTCGAAGCCGGACATGCCGCTTTCGGCCAGCGTGGGTGCGTCGGGGAAGTTGGGCAGGCGCTTGGAGGAACTCACGGCCAGCAGCTTGAGCCGTCCCTCCTTGATGAAGGGTGCGACGGAGTTGATGGTGTCGGTCATGAAGTCGATCTGCCCGGCCACCAGATCCACGTCGGCCGGCGCGCTGCCCTTGTAGGGCACGTGGCTGGCCTCGATCTGGTAGTGCTGCACGACCTGGAAGGCCGCCAGGTGCGTGACATTGCCGTTGCCGGCCGAACCATAGGACAGCTGGCCCGCCTTGTCCCTGGCATGGCGCACGAACTCCTGCACGTTCTTCACCGGCAGCTTGGGGTTGACCACCAGGCCCAGCGGCACCACGGCCGTCAGCGCCACGGGCATCAGGTCCTTGTTCACGTCGTAGCTCATCTTCTTGTAGAGCGACGGGCTCAGCGCAATGGACGAGGTGTTGTAGAGCACGGTGTAGCCATCGGGCGCGGCCTTGGCCACCAGGGCGTTGCCGATGTTGCCGTTGGCGCCGGGCCGGTTGTCCACGATCACGGTCTGGCCCAGTTGCTGGCCGACCTGCTGGGCCAGCACGCGCGCCACCAGGTCGGTGGGCCCGCCCGGCGGGAAAGGCACGACCAGCGTGATGGGCTTGCTGGGCCAGGGCTGCTGTGCCAGGGCCGCTCCCGGCACTGCCGCTGCGGCTGCCATGCAGGCCGCCACGGCGGCCAGCACCCTGCGCCGCCCTTGTCTGCCTGCGGCCTTGTTGCCTTTCTTGTCCATGCTGTTGTCTCCTGGTGTCGTTATGGGAATTCTTTTGTCCGCCTAGCTGCGCCCTGCCAGCAGGCGCACGGCCGTGTATTCCATGACCTTCTGGTGGCCCTGGTTGAAGACCTCGATGCGCGAGGTGACGACGGCGCGGTTGCCCTTGGAGGTGGGCTTGATGGCGGTGACTTCGACCAGGGCCTCGATGGTGTCGCCCACCAGCACGGGGCCGAGGATCTTCTGGTGCAGCTCCAGCATGGCCAGGCCCGTGCCCTGGATCATGCTTTGCAGGATGAAGCCTTCGATCAGCGCATAGGTCATGGCGCCCGGCACGGGGCGGCCGGCAATGGCGCCGCCGTCGTAGCCCTCCTCGATGAAGATGGCCTCCAGCATGCCCGTGGCATTGATGAAGGCGACCAGGTCGGACTCGGTCACGGTGCGGCGGAAGGTGCGCAGCTGCTGGCCAACCTTCAGGTCCTGCCAGAAAAAGCCCTGGCCCATGCGGGGCACGGCGTTCCAGGCGGCGCCAGGGTGGGGCTGCGGGGTGTTCACTGTCATCTCATGTCTCCTGTTGCGTGATCTGCAGGCCGGCGATGCGCTCGGCGCTCCAGCCCGCCTGGGCCAGCAGCGCCGCCGTGTGCTCGCCCAGGCGCGGAGGCATGCCCATGGGGGCCTGCCGGCCATCCATGCGCACGGATGAACGCGGCAGGTGCACGGTGCCCATGGCGGGGTCGTGCAGCGGCACGAAGAACTTCGTGGCCTGCAGATGCGGATCGGCGGGAAGCTCATCCATGCGCGCCACCGGGGCGGCGGGAATCTCCAGGCGCTGGCAGGTGTCCAGCCAGTACTGGGTGCCGTGCAGGGCCACATACTCGCCAGCGGTCTCCAGCAGCTCGGCAATGTGGGCCGTGCGGCTGGCCTGGCTGGCAAAGCGCGCATCCAGGGCCAGCTGCGGTTGGCCCACGGCGGCGAAGAAGCGCTGCCAGTGCGCATCGGTGTACGGCATCATGCAGACGTGGCCGTCCAGCGTTCGGTAGGGCTTGCGCCAGGGCGCCATCACGCGCGGGTAGCCTGCGCCGCTGAGCGCGGGGCTGAAGTGCATGCCGTAGAAATGCTCGACCAGGTTGAAGCCCACCATGGTCTCGTACATGGGCACTTCGACAAAGCAGCCGTGGCCGCTGCGCTCGCGCTGGAACAGCGCCGCCAGCACGGCATGCGCGGCCACCAGGGCGCAGGTCTTGTCGGCCGCGATGGTGGGCAGGTAGCGCGCCTCGCCCGTCTGGCGCTCCATCAGGTCGGCCAGGCCGCTCATGCCCTGGATGACGTCGTCGTAGGCGGGCATGCCCGCATAGGGGCCGTCCTCGCCAAAGCCATGCAGGCCTGCGTAGACCAGGCGCGGATAGCGCTCGCGCAGCGTGTCGGGGTCCAGGCCCAGCGGGGCCAGCTTCTGCGGGCGCATGCTGTGCATGAACACATCGGCCGTGGCCAGCAGCGCATGCAGGGCCTGGCGCGCCTCGTCCTGCTTGAGATCGAGCACCACGCTCTTCTTGCTGCGGTTGGTGCCCATGAACATGGCCGCCATGCCGGGCTCCACGGCCGGGCCGGTGTGGCGCGTGGAGTCGCCGGCCGGCGGCTCGATCTTGATGACTTCGGCGCCATAGTCGGCCAGCACCTGGCTGGCCAGCGGCCCGAACACCACGCTGGACAGATCCAGCACCCGAATCCCTGTCAACGCAGCCTGCACTGTGGTCTCCATGTTGCTTCAGGGAGCCAGTATTTGATATCTTTGAAGTCGCGTCTAAGACTTAATTCAGCATCGCTGATACACGGTGGATATCAATGGACCTGCGCCAACTGCGTCACTTCGTCACCCTGGCCCGCACGCTCAACTACCGGCAGGCGGCCGAGCAGCTGCACATGTCGCAGCCGCCGCTGTCCCAATCCATACGCCGGCTCGAAGACAGCCTGGGCGTGCAGCTGTTCCAGCGCGACCGCCGGGGCACGGAGCTGACCGAGGCAGGCCGGGCGGCCCTGGAAAGTGCCGAGCTGGCACTGCACCATGCGCGCCAGGTGCAGGAGGTCTCGCAGGCCACGGCCAGCGGCGAGCGCGGCCGGCTGCACATAGGCTTCATAGGCTCGGCCACGTTCTCGCTGATTCCACGGCTGGTGCAGGCCTTTCGCAGCGAATATCCGCTGATCGACCTGGTGCTGACCGAATCGACCACGCGCGAGATCTGCGCGCAGGTGGCCAGCGGCGATTTCGATGCCGGCCTGCTGCGCTACCCGGTGACGCAGGCCACCGAGCTGTCCATCACGCCCGTGGAAAAGGACGAACTGGTGGCCGTGCTGCCCGAAGGCAACCCGCTGCTGCAGCGGCCCGCCTTGCGGCTGCGGGATCTGGCCGACCAGCCCTTCATCAACTACCGCCCCAGCGAAGTGCCCGGCCTGCATGCGCTTGTGGTGCTGGCCTGCCAGAACGCGGGCTTCATGCCCCAGGTCAAGCAGCATGCGGTGCAGGCCCAGACCCTGGTCAGCCTGGTGGGCGCGGGCCTGGGCGTGGCCCTGGTGCCGGCCGTCGTGGCCAAGGGCAGCACGCCGGGGGTGGTGTTCCGCGCGCTGGCAGATACCGAGAACATGCCCTCCATCGGCCTGGCCCTGGCGCTCAATCCGCAGCAAAGCGCAGCGGCCGGGCAGCGCCTGCGCGAGTTGCTGCTGCGGCTGAATGCCTGACTGACGGCCTGGCGGACGGCGTGGCAGAAGCCGCCGCAGAAAAGACAAAGGCCGCGGATGCGGCCTTTGCGACGAAGCCGGCTGGCTTGCGCGCGCCCTCGGCGCCACGGCGCTTATGCGCCTGCGCGCGAAGCGCGCTTGCGCTCGTTCTCGGACAGGTGGCGCTTGCGCACGCGGATACTCTTGGGGGTGATTTCCACCAGCTCGTCGTCCTCGATGAATTCCACCGCGTATTCCAGCGACAGGTCGATCGGGGGCGTGATCTTGATGGCATCTTCCTTGCCGGACACGCGGAAGTTGGTCAGCTGCTTGGTACGCGTGGCGTTGACCACCAGGTCGTTGTCACGGCTGTGGATGCCGATGATCATGCCTTCGTACACGGGATCGTTGGCCTTGACGAACATGCGGCCACGGTCGTCCAGCTTGCCCAGGGCGTAGGTGAAGATTTCGCCTTCGTCCATGGAGATCAGCACACCGTTCTTGCGGCCGCCGATTTCGCCCTTGTGCGGCTCGTAGCTGTCGAAGATGTTGGAGATCAGGCCGGAACCACGGGTCAGGTTCAGGAATTCGTTGGTGAAGCCGATCAGGCCACGCGCAGGAATGCGGTATTCCAGGCGCACGCGGCCGCGGCCATCGGGTTCCATGTTGACCAGCTCGCCCTTGCGCTCGCCCAGGGCCTGCATCACGCCACCCTGGTGGCCTTCCTCGATGTCGGCTGTCACCAGCTCGATGGGCTCGTGGCGCACGCCGTCCACGTCGCGGTAGACCACGCGGGGCTTGGACACGGCCAGCTCGTAGCCTTCACGGCGCATTTCTTCCAGCAGGATGGTCAGGTGCAGTTCGCCGCGGCCCGACACTTCGAAGATGCCGTCTTCGTCGGTTTCCTTGACACGCAGGGCCACGTTGGAACGCAGTTCCTTTTGCAGGCGGTCCCAGATCTGGCGGCTGGTCACGAACTTGCCTTCACGGCCCGCCAGCGGCGAGGTGTTGACGCAGAAGTTCATGGTCAGCGTGGGCTCGTCGATCTTGAGCATCGGCAGCGGCCGGGGGTTCAGCGGGTCGGTCAGCGTGACGCCCATGCCCAGGTCGGCGATACCGTTGACCAGCACGATGTCGCTGGGGCCGGCTTCGGTCACCTGCACGCGGTCGATGCCCTGGAACTTCAGCACCTGGTTGATGCGGCCCTTGTAGCTCTTGCCGTCAGGACCTTCCATGACCAGCACGTCGGTCGAAGGCTTGAGGGTGCCGGAAGTGATGCGGCCCACGCCGATGCGGCCCACGAAGGTGGAGTAGTCCAGCGCCGAGATCTGCATTTGCAGCGGAGCGGCGGGATCGCCCTTGACCGAAGGCACGTGCTTCAGGATGGTGTCGAACAGGGCCGACATGTCGGGGCCCCACTGCTCGCCCGGAGCGCCTTCTTCCAGCGAGGTCCAGCCGTTGATGCCCGAGGCGTACACCACGGGGAAGTCCAGCTGCTCGTCGGTGGCACCCAGCTTGTCGAACAGGTCGAACGCGGCGTTGACCACGTAGTCGGGACGCGCGCCGGGCTTGTCCACCTTGTTGACCACGAGGATGGGCTTCAGGCCCAGGGCCAGCGCCTTCTTGGTCACGAAGCGCGTCTGGGGCATGGGGCCTTCCTGCGCGTCGATCAGCAGCACCACGCCGTCGACCATGGACAGGGCACGCTCCACTTCACCGCCGAAGTCCGCGTGGCCGGGTGTGTCGAGGATGTTGATGTGCGTGTCGTTCCAGCTCACGGCGCAGTTCTTGGCCAGGATGGTGATGCCACGCTCGCGTTCGATGGCGTTGTTGTCCATCACCGTGTCCACGACTTTCTCGTGTTCGGCGAAGGTTCCGGATTGGCGCAGCAGCTGGTCCACCATGGTGGTTTTGCCGTGGTCCACGTGGGCGATGATCGCGATATTGCGGATTTGTTTGCTCATAGTGTTTTCCCATTGCCGCTGCGTCATGGGCGCGGCGTGTCTTCCAAAATCTGTTGAATTTCCAGTGAACTGAGCAGGCGGGCGGGGATGAGTTCCCCACGCACCACGCGCCCCACCCCCAGCAGAGCCTGGGGGTTTTCGCCATACACAGCCACCGCCTCGGCATCGGCCCAAGCGCCCTTGCGGGGCAGGCCCGTGAGAAAACGGGCCGCATCTTGCTCGCCCAGCGTGACAGCCGTGTGGCTGGCCAGCAAGGCATCGACAGGCTGCAACTGCTGCAGACGCTCGTCCTCGCCCATGGCGGCCAGCGCCTCCAGCGAGATACAGCGCTCGACACCCAGCCCGCCGGTGTCGATACGGCGCAGCGCGCGCAGGTGCGCGCCGCAGCCCAGGGCCTCTCCCACGTCCTCCGCCAGCGTGCGGATATAGGTGCCCTTGCTGCAGGTCACCAGCATCCGGATCGCCGGCTGGCCTTGGCTGTCTTGCGTCAGCGAAAGCTCCAGTGCGTGGATTGTCACTTCGCGCGCCGAACGCTCGACTTCGATGCCGGCACGCGCATATTCATAAAGAGCCTTGCCGTCCTTCTTGAGCGCGCTGTACATGGGCGGCACCTGGCGGATGGAGCCCGTGAACTGCGCCTGCACGGCGGCAAGCCGCTCGGCCGTGAGGGCGGCGGGATCGATGGCGCGCTCGCGCAGCACCTCGCCCTCGGCATCGGCCGTGGTCGTGGTCTGGCCCAGGCGCGCAATCGCCTCGTAGGTCTTGGCAGCTTCGAGCTGCAACTGGCTGAACTTGGTCGCCGCACCGAAGCACAGCGGCAGCACGCCGGTGGCCAACGGGTCCAGCGTGCCGGTGTGTCCGGCCTTTTCGGCGCGCAGCAACCACTTGACCTTCTGCAAGGCGTCGTTGCTGGACAGCTCCAGCGGTTTGTCGAGCAGCAACACCCCATGCACAGGGCGCCGCTGCACCCTTGTGCGTGGCGCGTTCATGGGGCTACTCTTCCTTCCCGCGCGAGGAGACGGCCTTGGCGATCAAGGCGTTCATGTCGGCCGCACGCTCGGTGGTGCGGTCGTAGATGAAGTGCAGCGTGGGCACGGTATGGATGTGCAGGCGCTTGAACAGGCCGTTGCGCAGGAAGCCTGCGGCCTGGTTCAGGGCGTCCTGCGTCTCCTGCGGATCGCCGATCAGCAGGCTGAAGTAGACCTTGGCGTGGGCATAGTCCGGAGTCACCTCCACGCTTTGCAGCGTCACCATGCCCACGCGCGGGTCCTTCAACTCGCGTGCGATCAGCTCCGCCAGATCCCGCTGGATCTGGTCGGAGACTTTGAAGCTGCGGTTCGGCGCAGCGGACTTGCGTGTTGCCATGTCGAATTACAGCGAGCGCGCGATTTCCTTGATCTCGAACACTTCGAGCACGTCGCCTTCGCGAATGTCGTTGTAGTTCTTGAGCTTGATACCGCACTCGAAGCCTTCCTTGACTTCCTTGACGTCGTCCTTCAGGCGCTTGAGCGATTCGATCTCGCCCGTGTAGATGACCACGTTCTCGCGCAGCAGGCGGAAATGCGCATTGCGCGTAACCTGGCCTTGCGTGATGTACGAGCCAGCCACGGTGCCGATCTTCGACGCCACGAACACGGTACGGATCTCGGCCATGCCGATGATCTCTTCCTTGCGCTCGGGAGCCAGCATGCCGGACATCGCTGCCTTCACCTCTTCGACGGCGTCGTAGATGATGTTGTAGTAGCGCAGGTCCACATCGTTGCTCTCGGCCGTCTTGCGCGCCTGGGCATCGGCCCGGACGTTGAAGCCGATGATGATGGCCTTGGAGGCCAGCGCCAGGTTCACGTCGGACTCGCTGATGCCGCCCACGCCCGAGTAGACCAGCTGCACGCGGATCTCTTCGGTGGAGAGCTTGAGCAGCGATGCGCCCAGTGCTTCCTGCGAGCCCTGCATGTCGGCCTTGACGATGATGGGCAGGGTCTGAACCTCGCCCGCACCCATTTCGGCGAACATGTTCTCGAGCTTGGCAGCCTGCTGGCGAGCCAGCTTGGTGTTGCGGAACTTGCCGGCGCGGTAGGTCGCGATTTCGCGGGCGCGGCGCTCGTCCTGCAGCACCATGAAGTCGTCGCCGGCCTGGGGCACGTCGGACAGACCCTGGATTTCCACCGGGATGGAGGGGCCAGCGGACTTGGTCTGCTTGCCGTCTTCGTCCAGCATGGCGCGCACGCGGCCGTAGGTCTGGCCTGCCAGCACCACGTCGCCCACCTTCAGCGTGCCGGACTGCACCAGCACCGTGGCCACGGGGCCGCGGCCCTTGTCCAGCTGCGCTTCGATGACCAGGCCCTTGGCAGCGGCTTCCACGGGAGCGGTCAGCTCCAGCACTTCGGCCTGCAGCAGGACCTGTTCCAGCAGCTCGTCGATGCCCTGGCCGGTCTTGGACGACACGGCGATGAACGGGGACTCGCCGCCGTACTCTTCAGGCACCACCTGCTCGGCCACCAGGCCTTGCTTGACGCGGTCGAGGTTGGCATCGGGCTTGTCGGCCTTGGTGATGGCAACCACGATGGGCACACCCGCCGCCTTCGCGTGCTTGATGGCTTCCTTGGTCTGGGGCATCACGCCGTCGTCGGCAGCGCACACCAGGATGACGATGTCGGTGGCCTGTGCACCACGGGCACGCATGGCCGTGAAGGCCTCGTGGCCCGGGGTGTCCAGGAAGGTGACGATGCCGCGGGGCGTCGTCACATGGTAGGCACCGATGTGCTGGGTGATGCCGCCGGCTTCGCCCGACGCAACCTTGGTGCGGCGGATGTAGTCCAGCAGCGAGGTCTTGCCGTGGTCCACGTGGCCCATGACGGTGACCACGGGGGCGCGCGACTCCTGGGCAGCTTCCTGCTGGGACACTTCCTCGGCCGTGAAGGCTTCGGGATCGTCCAGCGCAGCGACCTTGGCGGTGTGGCCCATTTCCTCGACCACGATCATGGCCGTGTCCTGATCCAGGGGCTGGTTGATGGTGACCATCTGGCCCATCTTCATCAGCACCTTGATCAGCTCGGATGCCTTGACCGACATCTTGTGCGCCAGCTCGGCCACGGTGATGGTCTCGGGCACGTGCACTTCGATGGCGCGGAATTCCGTTGCCGCGCTCTGGTGCTGTCCGTCATTGCGGTCATTGCCACGACGGCCGCCACGCGGGCCGCCGCGCCAGTTGGAACGGCCGCCCACGCCACCGGAGCTGTCGCCACGGGTCTTGATTTCCTTCTTCTTGCCATCGCCGGCCCAGCTCGAGGAGAGCTTGGCGGACTTGACTTCCTTGCCGGCGCCGGCAGGCGCGCGCGCACCGGCTCCGCCGGCGGTCGTGCCAGCGGGCTTGTGCAGCGTGGTCTTCTTGGCATCGGCGGCAGCAGGCGCTGCAGGCTTTGCCACGGGCTTGGGCTCTTCGGGCTTCTTGGCCACGAGCACCTTCTTGGGCGCGGCCATCATGGCGCGAATGGCTTCGGCTTCGGCCAGCGCCTTGCGGCGGCGGTCTTCCAGATCCTTGGCGCGTTCGGCTTCCTCGGCCGCACGGGCCTTGGACTCTTCCTCGGCCTTGGCGCGTGCCGCGAGCTGGGCTTCGGCGCGCGCTATCTGGCCGGCAGCCTGCTCGCGCGAGGCTTCCTGCTTAGCGCGGTTGGCCTCGACAATCTTTGCGGCTTCGGCAGCCGCATAGGCGGCTGCGCGCTCTTCGGCTTCGCGCTCGCGCTGTTGGACTAGCTCGCGCTCTTCGCGCTCACGGCGTTGCTGTGCCAATTCTTCCTCCTCCCGGCCGATCATTTCGGCCTGGCGACGTGCTTCCCCTTCGCGGCGCACCAATTCCTGAGATTCGCGCTCCGACGCCGCGCGCTGCTCCTGGGCAGCCGCAACGGCAGCGGGGTCGGAGGCGCCTTCGGCGGCCTCGTCGCGCTTGACGAAGGTGCGCTTCTTGCGCACTTCCACCTGGATGGTGCGGGCGCGGCCCGACGAATCGGCCTGCTTGATCTCGCTGGTGGACCGTTTGGTCAGCGTGATCTTCTTGGCGCCACTTCCGTGGCTGGCCTGCAGATGGCTGAGCAGTTGCTGCTTGTCGCCGTCGGTCAACGCATCCGATGCGTTGTCCTTGGCGACGCCTGCAGCCTTGAGCTGCTGCAGCAACGTGTCAGGGGTCTTGTTGAGCTCTTTTGCAAACTCGGCAACCGTATTACTGGACATAAATGCTCTGAACCTCCCTGACCTTACTCTTGCCCTTCGGTGAACCAGTGCTCACGCGCCTTCATGATCAAAGCCTTCGCTTCTTCCTCGGTCTGCCCGGTCAGCTCGGTCAACTCATCGATGGCCAGATCGGCCAGATCGTCGCGAGTGTGCACATTGGCCTCGGCCAGCTTGTCCACGATCTCCGGAGTCATTCCCTCGAGCGTCAGCAGATCCTGCGACACCTTGCCCACGTTTTCCTCGTGCGCGATTTCCTGCGTCAGCAGGGCATCCTTCGCACGGGTGCGCAGCTCGTTCACCGTCTCTTCGTCGAACGCCTCGATTTCGAGCATTTCCTGCAGCGGCACGTAGGCCACTTCTTCCAGGGTCTCGAAACCTTCCTCGATGAGGATGTTGGCGATTTCCTCGTCCACATCGAGCTTTTCCATGAACAGCTGGCGCGCAACGGCAGACTCGTCCGCCTGCTTTTGCGCAGACTCAGCCGCGTCCATGATGTTGATCTTCCAGCCGGTAAGCTCGGAAGCCAGGCGAACGTTCTGGCCGCCACGGCCGATGGCGATGGCGAGGTTTTCCTCGTCAACCACCACGTCCATGGCGTGCTTTTCCTCGTCCACAACGATGGACGACACATTGGCCGGAGCCAGCGCACCGATCACGAACTGTGCGGGGTCCTCGGACCACAGCACGATGTCCACGCGCTCGCCAGCCAATTCATTGGTGACGGCGTTGACGCGGGTGCCCCGCACGCCGACACAGGTGCCGATGGGATCGACACGCTTGTCATGGCTGAGCACGGCGATCTTGGCGCGGCTGCCGGCATCGCGAGCACAGCTCTTGATCTCCAGCAGGCCCTGCTCGATCTCGGGCACTTCGTTGCGGAACAGCTCGACCATGAACTCCGGCGCCGAACGCGACAGGATGATGGGCGCGCCGCGCAGCGTGGCGTCCACTTCCATGATCATGGCCCGCACGCGGTCGCCGTTGCGCAGGTTTTCCTTGGGGATCATTTCGCTGCGGCGCAGACGTCCTTCGACACGGCCGGCCTCGACGATGATGTCGCCCTTGTCCATGCGCTTGACGGTGCCCGTGAAGATCCGGTCACCGCGCGACAGGAACTCGTTGAGCAGCATTTCGCGCTCGGCATCGCGGATCTTTTGCAGGATGACCTGCTTGGCCGCCATCGCACCGATGCGGCCGATGGGCACCGACTCGATCTCTTCCTCGATGTACTCGCCTTCGGAGATGCCGGGGACGCGGTCCTGTGCGTCCATCAGCATTTCTTCGGCATCGGGGTTTTGCAGGCCCGCATCATCGGGCACCACCAGCCAGCGGCGGAAGGTGTCGTAGTTACCGCTGTCGCGATCGATGGCCACGCGGATGTCCACTTCACCTTGGTACAGCTTCTTCGTGGCTTGGGCCAGGGCCGATTCCACTGCACCGAACACCAAATCGCGCTCCACGTTCTTTTCGCGCGAAATGGCTTCTACCAACATCAACAATTCGCGATTCATGCGACGACTCTCCTATTTCAATCACGCAGAAAGGGGATGGCAATGCCCTTCTGCCCCAATGATTCGACGTACCCTGCCCGCTCCGATCAGACCGGCTTGGCAGAACGCCCCTTGAAATCCACAAGGGGAGCCAGACGCGCCTCGCGCAGCTCCTCCAGCGTGAAACCCAGCGCCTGCAGGGGCGCGGGAACACGCTTCTTGCTGACCCTCTGGCCAGGCTTGACGGGTGGCTCGTCGCTCCAGACGATCTGCCAGCCACCACCTTCGGCACGCTCCAGCGTGCCGCGGAATTTCTTGCGATTGGCGCTGACCTGCCCTTCAGCGGCGGCGCCGATGGGCTCCTTGAGGGTCAGGTCGATGACTTCCCCGACAAAGCGGATGAAGTCCTGCTCATGCCGCAGGGGGCGGTCGATGCCCGGGGAGGAGACCTCGAGGCGCGTGTAATCCGTGCCATCGACCTCCAGCGCGAACTGCAGCTGGCGCGTGATCTTCTCGCAGTCCTCGACTGTCACGAACTGCTCCGGCACCACCGGCTCGCCCTCCACCGGGGGCTGCCAAGGCAAATCAATTGTGACGCGCAACAGCCCGCCTGCCGAGCGTTCTATTTCCACCAGGTCATAGCCCAGACCTGTCACGGTTTGTTCAACGATTTGCTGTAGTGCCACGTGTAATTAAATTCAATCCTGCAAACACAAAAGACCCGGAACGCCCCTGGAACCTTGGCAGCAGCCATGTCCCAACAGCGCCGAGCCCCATGGCAATCCCTAAGGTCGCCCGAAGATCGCCCAAAAAAAAGGGCGGTTGGTACCCGCCCGTTTGGTCGTGAATATGCCATTGTATCCGCAAACGACCTTCAGGCCAAGTTCGCGCCGTACAAAAACAGGCGCTGGCAGGCACTGCGCAAGGCAGCCCAGGCCAGGGCGGACACCCCTTCGCGGGATGCTCAGGCGCCCACGCGCTCAAGCGCCTGCGCCGACTGAAGCCGCCGCAAAAGGGCCTGCGCTTCGGCGGGGTCGGCCGGGGCCGCGCCAGGGTCCTGGGCCAATGACTGCAGCATGCGCGCCACAACGCCCGGCTGGGGCAGCACCGGCCCCAGAAAGCGCGCGCGCTCGCCGTCAGCGATCAGCACAGAGGGAAAGGTTTCGATGTCCAGGTCCCCGGCCACATCCTCGCGGTCCTCGACATCAAGCCAGACGAAGTGCATCTGCGGGAACTGGGTGGCCAGCTCCGCAAACGCGCTCCGGTACTGGTTGCAAACGCCGCACCATTGCGCACACAGGCAAACCACCCACCAGGGGCTGGCTGCCACGCTGTCGTCCGGCAGCTTGCCGGCCATTGAATCCATGGAAAACCTCTCAGAAACCACGCCCTTCCCGGGCGCGATAAACCTCCATGGTACCGATTTCCGCCGCCTTGTTGCCCCAGGCATTGCGCACATAGCTGGCCACGGCGGCCACCTGTGCGTCAGACAGCACATGGCCAAAGGGCGGCATGCCATGCGGCTGCGGCTGTTGCCGCGTGGACGGGGGATAGCCACCGTCCAGCAGCACCAGCAGCAGGTTGCGCGGCTCGGCCATGGTCACGGAGGCATTGCCGGCCAGCGCAGGAAACGCGCCCGGTGTTCCCTGGCCCTGCGCACCATGGCAGACCGCGCACTGCCGTTCGTACACGGCCCGCCCCAAGGCCATCTGCCCGGGCTGCACAGCCTTGATGGCGCCGTGCCCGTCTGTGCCGGCAGCTGGGGCAGCAGCAGCACCCCGCTCCTGCAGATAGGAAGCCAGCGCCTGCAGATCCTGTGGCTGCCAGTGCTGGGTGCTGCGCGCCACGACTTCGGCCATGGGACCCAGTGCCGAGCCTGAAGGGCCGGACCCCGTCTGCAGCAACTGCACCCAGGCGGACTCCTGGCCGGCACGCACACCCGCCTCGCCGGGATCGAGCAGCGAAGGCGCATACCAGGACTGCCCTGCCACAAAGCTGCCGGACATGGCCTGGCCGGAGGCACCCAGGCCATTGCGCGGCGCATGGCAGGCCGCGCAATGGCCCAGCCCCTGGGCAAGATAGGCGCCGCGATTCCAGGCCGGGGCCTTCCCTGGCTGGTCCTGCCAATCCTTCGGCGAGAAGAACAGCGCCCGCCAGACGGCCAGCGACCCCTGCCAGCCATAGGGAAAGTCCAGCGCATGCGGCGGCGTCTGCGCGCGCACGGCGGGCAGGCTTTGCAGATAGGCGAACAAGGCGTCCGAATCGGCGCGCGTCACGCGGGTGTAGCTGTCATACGGGAAGGCGGGATACAGCAGGCGCCCTTCGCGCGAGCGCCCGTTGTGCAGCGCACGCCAGAAGTCCTGCGCCGACCACAGTCCCAAGCCCGTCTCCTTGTCGGAGGTGAGATTGCTGGTGTACAGCGTGCCGAACGCGGTGGGCAAGCCCCGCCCGCCCGCATATTCGGCACCGCCCGCCGCCGTGTGGCAGCCAGCGCAGTTGCCTACCCGCGCAAGGTAGGCGCCGCGCTCGACCAGGGCGGCCCGTGTTTCGGTCGATCCCGACCAGCCGCCGTGGCCATAGGCATGAACCCCCTGCTCCCCCCGCAGGTTGAGCCAGACCAGCAGCAGCCCCACCAGGACCAGGGCCAGGACCACAAGAGCCAGCAGGGGCCACCGCCCGCGTACGCTCGCGCTGGCCGGATTTTCCACTTGGACACTCATGGCCTGCCCTCCTGACCGCCCACAGCGGCCACCGCACCGCAGCGCAGCGGCAAGGAGCGCGCCAAGGCCTCGTGCCCTCCCGGCGTCGCCGATGCAGGCCGCGACGACAGCCATGCCGTGACGGCCACGACTTCCTGCGGCGTCAGCGCCTTGGCCACCTGGTCCATGCAATCGGGAGCGGCCGCCTGGCGCTGGCCCGAGCGCCAGGCGCCTATCTGGCTGTTGAGATAGTCGCGTGACAGGCCCAGCAGACCCGGGATATCGTCGCCCGCGCCCATGAGCCGCTGGCCATGGCAGGCAGCACAGGCGGGCAGGCCCCGCTGCGCGTCGCCCTGCAGCACCAGCTGCTCGCTACGCGCGAGGTCGGCGGGCGGCAGCTGCGCCGGCACGGGCGGCGCATAGGGCAGCTCAAGGCTTGCGAAATGCACGGCGATCTGGCGCAGATAGTCGTCCGACATGAATTCGATCAGCCGGTTCATGGCCGGATAGCTGCGGCGCCCCTGCTGGAAATTCTTGAGCTGGCGGTAAAGATAGCCCGCAGGCTTGCCCGCAATGCGAGGAAAGTAGCCGCTGGGTGTGGCCCGTCCCTCGGGACCATGGCAGGCCGTGCAGGCCAGCACCCTGGACGCCATGGAGCCCACATCGGGCAGAGGCGCACTGACCACGGCGGGGGGCAGGTCCGCCATCGGCACGCCCGGTGCCGGCTGGGCGGACTGCGCCATCACGCCGCATGCACAGGCCGCCAGCCATGCGCCCAGCAAGCTCCTTGCCCCCTTGACGCCTGAAAGCCCTGTCCCGTACCGCCATCGCCTGCCATGTGCCATGTCCGACGCCTCCTGTTGCGTCCTGCCGACGCGCGAATGTAGTAAACCCGTCACAAGATGCCAGTCCAGCAGGAAAAGGCCCATCGGTTGAGACCCTGCCATGACCGGGCTATGCTGGCTTCTGGCTTGTCCAGAACATCGCCCGCAAGGGCTGGAGGACGGAAATTCATGGAATACAAGGACTACTACCGCATCCTGGCCGTGGACCGGCAGGCCAGTGCTGACGAGATCAAGAAGGCCTACCGCAAGCTGGCGCGCAAGTACCACCCGGACATCAGCAAGGAAGCGGATGCCTCGCAACGCATGGCCGAGATCAATGAAGCCAACGCCGTGCTGTCCGATCCCGAAAAGCGTGCGGCCTACGACGCGCTGGCCGATGCGCCCCGCCGCAGCGCAGGCGCCGGCGGATTCCAGCCGCCACCGGACTGGGAAGGTCAGGACTTCCACTTTCGCAGCGGCGATGGCGCCATGCCGGACGGCGATGCGGATTTCAGCGAATTCTTCTCGCAGATGTTCGGCCAGGGCGCCCGCGCGCGCCATGCGGGCGGCGGGCAGCACCGACCTCCACCCGACCTGCGGGGGCAGGACCAGCACGCCAGCATCGAGCTGGACCTGCTGGACAGCTACCACGGCGCCCAGCGCAGCCTGCACCTGCGCAGCACGGTGCTGGATGAGGACGGGCGGCCGGTGGCGCGGGACAAGGAATTGCAGGTCAGCATTCCCAAGGGCGTGCGCGAGGGCCAGATGATCCGCCTGGCAGGCCAGGGCGGCCAGGGCCTGGGCAAGGGTCCTGCAGGCGACCTGCTGCTGCAGGTGCATCTGCGCCACGACCCGCGCTGGTGGGCCGAGGGCAAGGACGTCTATCAGCCCATCGCGCTCGCGCCCTGGGAAGCCGCGCTGGGCGGCACGGTCCGTCTCGCCACGATTGCCGGCGAATTCGATGTCGGCATCCCTGCCGGCAGCCGCGCAGGCCGCAAGCTGCGGATCAAGGGCAAGGGCTTGCCCGCCGCCACGCCAGGCGATCTGTATCTGGTGCTGGGCATCAGCCTGCCGGAGCCGCAGACCGACGCCCAGCGAAAGGCCTATGAGGCACTGGCCCAGGCCTTCCCCTCGTTCGATGCCCGCCAGCACGGCACGGGCCAAGGAGCCTCGCGATGAGCACGCCGCTGTATCCCTTCTACGAACCTGCAGAACTGCTGGATGAAGGCGCACTGGATCTGCACGATCTCGCCCGCCACTGCCAGCGCAACACCGCCTGGGTGGTGGAGCGCGTGCAGACCGGGGTGCTGTACTGCGAGAACGAGCCGGCCGGCGACGCGGCCGACGCGCAGGCACAGTGGCGCTTCAGCAGCCACATGCTGGTGCGTGCGCGCCGCATAGCCCATCTGGAGCACAGCTTCGATGCCGACCCTCAACTGGCCGCGCTGACGGCGGACCTGATCGAGGAAGTGCAGATGCTGCGCCGCAAGCTCCAGGCACTGCAGCACTGAGCGCATTCGCCCCAAAAGCAAAAGCCCTCTTTCGAGGGCTCTTGCTTTCAGAACGCGGCCGCAGCAGGCATGCATGCGGCCCGCCGTGCTCAGCGGTGACGCTTGCCGGGGTTCTTCTTGGTATGGGTGTGGGCGCCACGGGCGCGGCTCACGCGCTGGCCACGGCCGGGCGTCGGCAGGGTGACGCCGTTGGGCAGGGGAGGCTGGGGAGTGAACTTGCGGTCGGCTTCGGTAACGATCTTGTTGCCCATGGCATTTCCTTCTTCAAAAAAATGAGAACGCGCAATTAGGCCATAGACCTGCAGGCCCGCGCATAAAAAAACACATGGCCTGCTCCGGCATAGGGAAAGTTCCTGCGTTGCGCAGCCCGCACAGCCGCAGTTCCGGCAGCGCCGGCCTACACCGCGGCCCGGCGTTCTGTCCTAAAGTAGGAGCACGCTGCCAAGCGCACATGATGCCCCTGGCATGCGCTCCTGCCTGAACACGGAGTTCCGCACGATGTCACCCCGCCAACCACGCACAGAAGTCACCACCCCGTCCACACCCCGCCCTGCCTGGGTTCGGCCCGCGGCAGGCCTGGCTGGGCTTGCCGTCGGGGCCGCTGCAGCCGCCTTGCTTTGGAAGGGCCTGCGCAACCCGCCCATTCCTGCCACAGTGGAGCCCGTACGCGGCTGGGACATCCAGCGCTACATGGGCCGCTGGTACGAGGTGGCCCGCATAGACCACCGCTTCGAAAAAGGCCTGGAGCGCACCCAGGCCGAATACACGCCGCTTCCCGATGGAAGCGTGCATGTGCTGAACCGGGGCTACGACGCAGGCCGCCGGCGCTGGAAGTCCGCTGAAGGCAAGGCCCGCACGGTGCATGGCCCCGGCGTTGCGGCGCTCAAGGTCTCGTTCTTCGGACCGTTCTACGGCGGCTACAACGTGGTGGCCCTGGATGCCGACTACCGCTGGGCCATGGTGGTCGGCTCGGACCTGCGCTATTTCTGGATTCTTTCGCGCACCCCTGAACTGCCCGATGGCGTGGCAGCGCGCCTGCTGGCCCAGGCCCGGCTGCTGGGCGTGCCCGTGGACAAGGTGCAGTGGATTCTTCAGGACGGGGTCAATCCCACAGGCAGCTGGTAGCGGCCCGGCGGCAGGCCGGCAAACTCAGAACCCTTCGGGCATGCCGTCACCCGAAAAGCCAGCAGCCTCCACCAGCCGCTGGGTATAGGACTCACGCGGCGCGCCCAGCACCTGGGCCACGGGGCCGGATTCGACGATGGCACCATCCTTCATCACCACCACGTCATGGGCCATGGCGCGGATCACGTCCACATCGTGCGTGATGAGCAGATAGGCCAGGCCACGTTCCCGCTGCAGCCGCTGCAGCAGGCCCAGCACCTGCTGCTGAATGGTCACATCCAGCGCACTGGTGGGCTCGTCAAGCACCAGCACTTCAGGCTCCAGCACCAGGGCACGCGCAATGGCGATACGCTGGCGCTGGCCCCCGGAGAACTCATGCGGATAGCGATCGAGCAGACCGGGGAACTGCTCATCCGTCAGCCCGACGGCAGACAGCATGTCCACGACACGGTCACGGCGCTGCCGCCCCGTGAGCGCCGGGGCGTGCACGCGCAGGCCCTCGCCAACGATCTGCTCCAGCGTCAGCCGTGGCGACAGCGATGAATACGGGTCCTGGAACACCACTTGCACCTTGCGCCGCAGCGCAAGATTGGCCGGCGAGTTGCGCGTGGCCGGCTGCCTCCAGGCCTGGCCAGCGATGCGCAGCTGGCCTTCATGCGGCAGCAGTCCCAGCACGGCCTGGGCCAGCGTGGACTTGCCCGAGCCCGACTTCCCGACCACACCCACGGTGCGCCCGGGCATCAGGTCCAGGTCGGCGGACTGCACGGCAACAAAACGCCCCTGGCCAAACCAGCCGCGCACGCCCGTCAACGGCACCGGGTAGCTGACCTTGAGGCCCTGCGCATGGACCAGCGGCTCGGGAGCCGCCCCCGGTGTACCGGCCTGCGCCTCGACCAGATCGCGGCGCGGCACACTGGCCAGCAGCTTGCGCGTGTAGGCATGGCGCGGAGCTGCCATGACCGCCGGCACCTCGCCCTGCTCCACCAGCTGCCCGCGCTCCATCACCGCCACGCGATCGGCAAAGCGCCGCACCAGGTGCAGGTCGTGGGTGATCATCAGCACGGCCATGCCGGTCTGGCGTTGCAGGTCATCGAGCAATTGCAGGATCTGTCCGCGCAGCGTGACGTCGAGCGCCGTGGTCGGCTCATCGGCCAGCAGCAGGCGCGGGCTGCTGGCCAGTGCCATGGCGATCATGGCGCGCTGACGCTGGCCGCCGCTGAGCTGATGCGGAAAGGCGCGGGCACGGCGCACGGGCTCGGCAATGCCCGTGGTCGCCAGCAGTTCGGCCGCCTGGGCCAGGGACTGCGCCCGCGTCAGCCCCTGCTTGAGGCGCAGCACCTCGCCCACCTGTTCGCCCACGGTCATCAGCGGATTGAGCGCCGTCATGGGCTCCTGGAAGATCATGGCCACGTCGCCGCCGCGCACGGCCCGCATCTCGCGCTCGGGCAGGCGCAGGAGGTCGCGGCCGTCGAAAAGCGCCTGCCCGCCCAGTTGGGCGTCACCGGCCAGCCGCAGCAGGGACAGCGCCGTGATGGTCTTGCCCGAACCGGACTCACCCACCAGCGCCAGCTTCTCACCGGCCGCCAGATCGAAGCTCACGCCGTGCACCACGTCCTTGCTGCCAAAGCGCACGCGCAGGTTGCGCACAGACAGCAGCGTCCGGCCACGACCGGGGGCGGAAGGCATGTCCATTGCCGGCTGCTCTGCGTTCATGCGGCGTCCTTCGCATCAGCGGCCGGGGCTGCATCGGTGGCAGCGGCCTTGCGCGGGTCCAGGGCATCGCGCAGCGCATCGCCCATGAAGGTCAGCAGCAGCAGCGTCACCACCAGCACCGCAAAGGTGGACAGCGAGATCCACCAGGCATCGATGCTGTTCTTGCCCTGGCTCAGCAACTCGCCCAGGCTGGGCGTATCGGGCGGAACGCCCAGGCCCAGGAAATCAAGCGAAGTCAGCGCCAGGATGGCTGCACTCATGCGAAACGGCAAAAAGGTGACCACGGGCGTCATGCTGTTGGGCAGCAGATGGCGCCAGATCAGCGCGCCATTGCCCACGCCCAGCGCACGCGCCGACTTCACGTAGTCGAGCTGGCGGTTGCGCAGGAATTCGGCCCGCACATAGTCCGACAGCCCCATCCAGCCGAACAGCGACAGCAGCACCAGCAGCAGCGAGACGCTGGGCGCCAGCACCGCGCTGAAGATGATCAGCAGATACAGCTCGGGCATGGAGCCCCAGATCTCGATGAAGCGCTGAAACGCCAGATCGGTCCTGCCGCCGAAAAAGCCCTGGATGGCCCCCGTCACCACGCCCAGCACCACGCCGGAGGCCGTCAGCGCCAGCGCAAACAGCACGCTCACGCGAAAGCCGTAGATCAGTTGCGCCAGCAGATCGCGCCCGCGATCATCCGTGCCCAGCAGGTTCTCGCGCGAGGGCGGCGCCGGATTGGGCAAGCTCGCAAAGTAGTTGAGCGCCTGCGGTCCGTAGGGATTGAGCGTGTACAGCGCCCAGTTGCCACCCTGGCTCAGGCGATCCCGGATGTAGGGATCCAGATAGTCGGCCGCCGTCTCGAAGTCGCCGCCGAAGGTCTTCTCGGAATAATCGTTCCACAGCGGCCAGTAGGTCTGGCCTTCGTAGCGCACCACCAGGGGCCGGTCGTTGCTGATCAGCTCGGCGCCCAGGCTCAGCACCACCATCACGCAAAAAGCGACCAGGCTCCAATATCCCAGCCGATTGCGCCTGAACCGCAGCCAGGCCCGCCGCGCCGGCGAAACCGCCGCCGCCGCCAGCGGTGCAGGCGCCCCAGCCCCTGGCAGCCCCGTTCCAGAAACCACAACGGATTGCATTTCAGTGTCCATGTCGCTCCAGGAAACGAAGCCCGGCGCCACGCGCCGCCCGTCCGCCCCCCGCGATACAGGGCGCCGTGCATACCGGGCAAGCCGCGAAGCGGCTCGGAAGGTACCTAGTCAAACCGTACACGCGGATCCACCCACACATAACAAAGATCGCTGACCAGCTTGGTCACCAGGCCGATCAGCGTGAACAGGTACAGCGTGCCCAGCACCACGGGATAGTCGCGCCGTATCACGCTGTCATAGCTGAGCAGGCCCAGGCCGTCCAGCGAGAACAGCGTTTCTATCAGCAGCGAGCCCGTGAAGAAGGCACCGATGAAGGCGGCCGGAAAGCCGGTGACGATGGGAATCAGCGCATTGCGCAGCACATGCCGATAAAGCACCTGCCGCTCCGACAGGCCCTTGGCGCGGGCTGTCAGCACATATTGCTTGCGGATCTCTTCCAGAAAGGCATTCTTGGTGAGCATGGCGGTGATGGCGAAGCTGCCCGCCACCATGGCCGTGACCGGCAGCGCGATATGCCATAGATAGTCCACGATGCGCGCGCCCCAGGACAGCTCATCCCAGTTGGCCGAGGTCAGCCCGCGCAGCGGAAACCATTGCAGCTGCCCGCCGAAGATCACCAGCAGCGCCACGCCCAGCACAAAGCCCGGAATCGCATAGCCCACCAGGATCAGCAGCGTGGTGAAGAAGTCGAAACGCGAGCCGGCACGCACGGCCTTGGCAATGCCCAGGGGCACGGCCACGAGGTAGCTGATGAAAAAGGTCCACAGGCCCAGGCTGGCCGAGACCGGCAGCTTCTCCTTGATCAGCTGCCAGACATCCTTGTTCTGAAAGAAACTGCGCCCCAGGTCGAACCGCGCGAACTGCCCGAGCATCTGGAAGAAGCGCTCATGGGCCGGCTTGTCAAACCCGTAGAGGGCCTTGATCTGCTCTATGCGCTGTGGGTCCACCCCCTGGTTGCCACGGTAGGCCAGGCCACCGCCTTCGCCGCCACGGCCCACGCTGGCCTTGGCTTCGGCAAGGTACTGCTCCACCGGGCCACCGGGCACGAACTGCACGACCACGAAGGTCAGCAGCAGCACGCCCAGCAGGGTCGGCACCATCAGCAGCAAGCGTTTGAGTATGTAGGCCCACATAAGAAGTCCTGCATTATGTCGATTGCCGGGGGGCACCCCGGCCCGGGAGCGTGCCCATCATGCAACGGATCGCAACGATGCGGCGGCAGCGCCCGCTCATGGAGGCGGCGCGGTCAGCACCGGCATGCGGGCCCACCAGGTATCCATGGCCCAGCTCTCGCCCTTGGCGTAGGCGGGAACCACGGCGGGCCGCACCAGCCGCCAGGAGTCGTAGACCATGCGGTGCGTTCCCGCGCTCCACTGCGGAATCAGGTAGTGTCCATGCGCGATGACACGCTCCAGTGCGTGGCACGCGGGCAACAGCTGCGCCTCGGTCTTGGCCTCGGTCATGCGCCGGATCAAGGCATCGACGGCGGGATTCTTGACTCCGGGAAAATTGCCCGAGCCGTCCGTGTCCGCCGCCCGACTGCCGAACAGGTCGGCGAATTCCTGGCCCGGGTTGTTCGTGCCCTGGTAGGCAATGGAGATGATGTCGTAGTCGAACTTCTCCACGCGCTGCTGGTACAGCGCGAAGTCCGCCGAACGAAAGCGCAGCCGTATGCCCAGCTTTTCCAGATTGCGTATCCAGGGCGAGACCTGGCGTATGCCCGACTCGCTGCTGTCCAGGTACTCCAGCTCCATGGCCTGGCCCCGCGCATTGCGCAGCACGCCATCCTGAATGGTCCAGCCAGCATCGGCCAGCAATTGCCGCGCCTGGCGCAGGTTGGCACGCAGCGAGTTGTTGCCATCGGTGCGCGGCGGCTCGGCCATGGAGCCGAAAGCCTCCGGCGGAATGCTCTTGCGCAAGGGCTCCATGAGCGCCAGCTCCTCTGGCGAGGGCTCGCCATGGGTCTCGCAGGCCGTGTTGCCGAACAGCCCGCGCACGCGCTGGTAGGAGCCGTAGAACATCTGCCGGTTCATCCATTCGTAGTCCAGGGCCAGGTCCAGCGCACGGCGAACGCGCACGTCCTGCAGCAAAGGGCGCCGGGTGTTGAGCACATAGCTCTGGAACCCCGAGGGCAGCTTGTTGCTGAATTCGCCCTTGACCAGCTCGCCCCGATCGAAGCGCTTGCCGTACAGGCGCCGCGCCCAGTCGCCAGCGCTGTAAAAACGCATCAGGTCGAACTCGCCGGCCTTCAGCGCTTCCAGCTTCGCCGTGTTGTCGCGGTAGATCTTGACGGAGATGCGGTCGAAATTGGCCGTGCCCACGCGCGCGGGCAGATCGCGCCCCCAGTAGTCCGGGTCGCGCACATAGGTGATGTCCTTGCCGAAGCGCACAGGTCCTATCCTGTAGGGCCCACTGCCGATGGGCGTATCCGTCACCACCTGGTCGAAGGGCTTGGGCTTGCCGTTTTCCATGCCCCAGTCGCGGCTGAAGACGGGAATGGCGCCCACAACCAGCGGCAGTTCCCGGTTCGGCTGCTTGAAGCGAAAGCGCACCGTGCGTTCATCCAGCACGTCGACCCCCGCCACATCGAAGAACAGCGATCGGTAGCCAGGCAATGCGTGCGGCCCCACCAGCGTGTCATAGCTGAACTTGACATCGGCAGCCAGCACGGGCTTGCCGTTGTGAAAGCGCGCTTGCGGCCGCAGCCGGAACGTGGCAGACAGGCCGTCGGGGGCAGCCTGCACATCCTCTGCCAGCAGTCCGTAGCCCGTGGCGGTCTCGTCCAGCGAGGGCCACAGCAGGGTGTCGAACATCAGTTCGGCCAGATAGGCCGGAGACGATCCCTTGATGGTGAACGGGTTGTACTTGTCAAAGGTGGAGATGCGCAGGTTGCTCACCAGGCGCAGCTCGCCGCCCTTGGGGGCCTTGGCGTTGACATAGTCGAAATGGCTGAAGCCCTCGGCATAGCGGGGCTCTCCCCACAGGGCATAGGCATGCGAGCCCCACGCCGGCACACACGCCGAGGCCAGCAGCAGCGAAGAAATCATCCAATGGCGCATGCGACAATTCTGCACCACGCAGCCAGCCGCCCGCTGGCAAACGCTGACGCGGGGCCCCGCCTTCGCCGCCAGCTGCTGCGCACTTCCACTCACTTCCTCTGGAGAACAACAATGGGCTTTCTCGCCGGTAAAAAACTGCTGATCACGGGCGTTCTGTCCAACCGCTCCATCGCCTACGGCATCGCCAAGGCCTGCCACGCACAGGGCGCGGAGCTGGCGTTCAGCTATGTGGGCGAGCGCTTCAAGGACCGCATCACCGAGTTCGCCGCAGAATTCGACTCCAAGCTGATCTTCGACTGCGACGTGGCTGACGACGCCCAGATCGACAAGCTGTTCGCCGACCTGGGCGCCACCTGGGGCAAGTTCGACGGCTTCGTGCACAGCATCGGCTTCGCGCCGCGCGAGGCCATCGCCGGCAACTTCCTGGAAGGCCTGTCGCGCGAGGGCTTCAAGATCGCGCACGACATCAGCGCCTACAGCTTCCCCGCGATGGCCAAGGCGGCCCTGCCTTACCTCAACGACAAGTCCTCACTGCTGACGCTGTCGTACCTGGGCGCGCTGCGCTCCATCCCCAACTACAACACCATGGGCCTGGCCAAGGCATCGCTGGAAGCCTCGGTGCGCTACCTGGCCGAGGCCGTGGGCCGCACGGCAGACGGCCGCGCCATCCGCGCCAACGGCATCTCGGCCGGTCCCATCAAGACGCTGGCCGCATCGGGCATCAAGGACTTCGGCAAGCTGCTGGGCCGCGTGGCCGATGCATCGCCGCTGCGCCGCAACGTGACCATCGAGGATGTGGGCAATGTGGCCGCCTTCCTGCTGTCCGACCTGGCCTCGGGCGTGACGGCCGAGATCACCTACGTGGACGGCGGCTTCAGCCAGACTGCAGGCCTGTCGGCCGACCAGGTCTAAGCGGCCACCGCCACCCGACCGGCCCCGCAGGCATTGCCGCCTGCGGGGCTTTTTTTCGCCCGGAACCCACGACTGCGGGTCCTGCCTGCACGCGCAAGGAAATACACATCGGCTTGACTGAAGTCATTTTTGTTTTGAATGAGAATGATTCTCATGAATAATACAATTCTCAGATCAATATCAAGGAATCTCTGAAACCCTCGGAGCCAGCAGAGATGCAAGCAACCCCTGACCTCAGCCTGCCCTCTCCCGTTCCAGCCCCTATCGATGCGGCACAGCCGGCCTCGTCCCGGGTCTTCGACATCGCGGCAACGGCCCCGCCCTCGCGGCTGGCGCACTGACTGCAGGTCTCGCCCCCACACGCCTTACGACGCACCGATTTCCCCCGTAGTCCCTGAAAGAAACCACATGAGCAACTACACCCTGCCTCCCCTGAACTACGCCTACGACGCGCTGGAGCCCCATATCGATGCGCAGACCATGGAGATCCACTACACCAAGCACCATCAGACCTATGTGAACAACCTGAATGCCGCACTCAAGGACACGCCGCACGGCAGCCAGCCCGTGGAGCAGCTGATCGCCGACCTGTCCCTGCTGCCCGAAGGCGTGCGCGGCGCCGTGCGCAACAACGGCGGCGGCCATGCCAACCACAGCCTGTTCTGGACCGTGATGGCCCCGGCAGACCAGGGTGGCGGAGGCGCCCCCTCGGGCGAGCTGGCCCAGGCCATCGACAGGGAGCTGGGGGGCTTAGATGCCTTCAAGGCCGCCTTCACCCAGGCCGCGCTCACGCGCTTTGGCAGCGGCTGGGCGTGGCTCGTGGTGGGCAAGGACGGCAAGCTGGCCGTGGAAAGCAGCGGCAACCAGGACAGTCCGCTGATGGCCAGCATCGGCTCCGGAGCCACCCCCATCCTGGGCCTGGACGTGTGGGAACACGCCTACTACCTCAAGTACCAGAATCGCCGCCCCGAATACATCGCGGCGTTCTACAACGTAGTCAGCTGGGCCGAAGTGGCCCGCCGCTACGCCGCAGCCCGCGGCTGATCGGCCAAGCCTGCCCGCCAACGCCCCAACCCATTCCCGACCAGCATGGATCTGCCACAACGCTTCCGCTCCAAGACCAGCGTACGGTCCAACATCCGCCTGTGGATCGGCCTGGCCATCATGATGGCCGGCGCCTGGGCGCTCACCAGCCAGTTCTGGGCCTATGCCCAGAACCATCCGGTGGTCTTCCAGGCCCTGGCCGGCGGCTCGGCAGCCGCGCTGGCGACAGCCCTGGGCACCGTGCCCGTGATGCTGTCCCAGCGCCTGTCCGAGCGCACGCAGGACACCTTGTTCGGCTTTGGCGCCGGCGTCATGCTGGCGGCCTGCGCCTTCTCGCTGATCCTGCCGGGGCTGGAGGCGGTGCGTACGCAGGGCCTGTTTGGGGGCGGGAGCTGGGCGGCAGGCGCTGTCATCGGCACGGCAATCCTGCTGGGCGGCGCGGCGCTCATGCTCATGGACCGGCTGCTGCCGCACGAGCACTTCATCAAGGGCCGCGAAGGCCTGGACCCGCAAGGCGCGCGCAAGCTGCAGCGCACCTGGCTGTTCGTCTTTGCCATTGCCCTGCACAACCTGCCCGAAGGCCTGGCCATCGGCGTGGGCTATGCGGGCAACGACGGACTGCGCGCCAATGCGCTGGCCACAGGCATTGCCATCCAGGATGTGCCCGAGGGCCTGGTGGTCGCCGTGGCCCTGCTGGCTGCGGGCTACAAGCGCAGCTTTGCCGTGGCGCTGGGCATGGCATCGGGCCTGGTGGAGCCGCTGGGCGCCGTGCTGGGCGCAGTCATCGTCAGCGGCTCGGCCGCGCTGCTTCCCTGGGGCCTGGGCTTTGCGGCAGGCGCCATGCTCTTCGTGATCAGCCACGAGATCATTCCCGAGTCGCACCGCAAGGGCCACGAGGCCTTTGCCACGGGCGGCCTCATGCTGGGCTTTGTGCTGATGATGGTGCTGGACACGGCGCTGGGCTGAGTCCGCGCACCGCGCACGCCTGGCTCAGGGCAGCAAGAGCCCCAGCTCCCGCGCCGCCGCCAGCACATGGCGGGCGTGGCGCTCCTCGTAGCGGTGGGCTGGCATGGTCAGTGTCAGTGCCGCTGCCAACTCTCCATCGCGCTTGAAGACCGGGGCAGAAATCCCGGCGATCTCCCGGTGCCTGTCTCCCACCATGGCGCAGTAGCCATCGGCGCGCACGCGGGCCAGCTGCGTGCGGCTGCCGCCGCGCGATGCGGCGTACAGCTCGGCATCGAACGCGGACAGCACCCGCCCGCCCGCGCCCTGCCCCAGCGGCAGCAGATCGCCGGTGCGCGCATGGTCGCGCACGGGATGGGGCGAATCCACGCGGTACAGGCACAGCCGGTCCTGCCCCTGGCGCACGTGGTAGGCCGCACTCTCGCCCGTGGCCTGCACCAGGGTACGCAGCACGGGCATGACCACGCTGTCCAGCGAGAAATGCCGGGCATACACGGTGTTCAGCCATGCCACGGCCGGGCCCACGGCATAGCGGCCATCATCCATGCGCAGCACCCAGCCGCCATGCTCCAGCGAAGCCAGCAGCCGCAGCACGGTGCTCTTGTACAGGCGCGTGCGTTCCGACAGCTGGGCCAGCGTCAGCCCGTCATCTCCGTCGCGAAAGGCGGCCAGCAGGCTCAAGGCCCGGTCCACCGCAGCCACGCCGCCCGGCGCGGCGTTCTCGTCGGCTACCGATTCCGTCACTGATTTGCGAGGCATATCGAAGGCACCCAAGGGAAAACCCCAGGCACGCAGGCTTGACGATGGCGCGTGCAGCAGGGAATATTTCAATAGAGAGAATCAAGTTCTATCTATTAGAACGACTCAAGCAACCGATGTCAACAGGCGAATCCTGCGGTCATCGCCACCCACCACCGGATGTCCCTGCCCATGTCCTCCCACCGTTTTGACGTACTCATCAGCGAAGTCGGCCCGCGCGATGGCCTGCAGTCCGTGGCCTCCACCATGTCCACAGCGCACAAGCTGGCGTGGATCGACGCCCTGGCCCATTCGGGCCTGCAGGAGATCGAGGTCGGCTCCTTCGTCTCGCCCAAGCTGCTGCCCCAGATGGCCGACGCGGCCGAGGTGGTCGCCCACGCCATCACGCTGCCCGGCGTCACCGTGATGGCCCTGGTCCCCAATCTGCGCGGCGCCGAGGCTGCGCTGCGCGCCGGCGTCCACAAGGTCACCCTGCCCGTATCGGCCAGCCCCGCGCACTCCATGGCCAATGTGCGCAAGACCCCCATGCAAATGGTGGACGAGGTGCGGGCCATTGCCGCGCTGCGCGACGAGATCGCACCGCATGCACTGATCGAGGCGGGCATCTCCACGGCCTTCGGCTGCACGCTGCAGGGGCTGGTGCCCGAGGACGAAGTGATTGCACTGGCCCTGGCCTGCGTGGCAGCCGGCGCCGACGAATCGGGCCTGTCCGACACCACGGGCATGGCCAACCCGGCCCAGGTGCGGCGCCTGTTCACACGGCTGCGCGCCGAGCTGGGCGAACAGGCAGGCGCGGCCCACATGCACAATACGCGCGGCCTGGGCCTGGCCAACTGCCTGGCCGCCTACGAGGCTGGCGCGCGCACCTTCGATGCCTCGCTGGCCGGCCTGGGTGGCTGCCCGTACGCGCCCGGTGCCTCGGGCAACGTGGTCACCGAAGACCTGGTCTTCATGTTCGAGGCCATGGGCATCCGCACCGGCGTGGACATCGATCGCCTGATCGCCGCCCGCCAGCCGCTGGCCGCTGGCCTGCCCGGCGAGGAGCTGCACGGCATGACGCCGCTGGCCGGATTGCCCAAGGGCTTTGTGCCCCACCCCTACGCACCGGCCTGAGCCGCGGCGACAACCCATACATTCATTCACCGTTTTCCCATGAGCCAACCCACCTCCCCCGACACGGCCGCAGGCCAGGCCACGCCACTGCCCTACGCAGGCATCCGCGTGGTCGAGTTCACCCACATGGTCATGGGTCCGTCCTGCGGCATGATGCTGGCCGACCTGGGCGCCGAAGTCATCAAGGTCGAGCCCGTGGGCCACGGCCGCGACGGCGATGCCACGCGCAAGCTGCTGGGTTCGGGCTCGGGCTTTTTCCCGCTGTTCAACCGCAACAAGAAGAGCGTGACGCTGGACCTGCAGACCGAGGAAGGCAAGCAGGCCGCGCTGCGCCTGATCGCCACGGCCGACGTGGTCTGCGAGAACTTCAAGCCCGGCACCATGCGCAAGCTGGGGCTGGACTACCACACCCTCAAGGACCGCTTCGAGCGCCTCATCTACGTGAGCCACAAGGGCTTTCTGCCCGGCCCCTACGAGCACCGCACGGCGCTGGACGAGGTGGTGCAGATGATGGGCGGCCTGGCCTACATGACGGGCCGCCCCGGCGACCCGCTGCGCGCCGGTGCCAGCGTCAACGACATCATGGGCGGCATGTTCGGCGCCATGGGCGCGATGGCTGCCCTGGCCCAGCGCGAGAAGACCGGGCGCGGCCAGGAAGTGCAAAGCGCACTGTTCGAGAACAACATCTTCCTGGTCGCCCAGCACATGATGCAGTTCGCCGTCACCGGCAAGCCGGCCGCGCCCATGCCGGCACGCATCTCGGCCTGGGCCATCTACGACGTGTTCGAGGTCCAGGGCGGCGAGCAGATCTTCCTGGCCGTGGTCAGCGACGGCGCCTGGCGCCTGTTCTGCGATGCCTTCGGCCTGGGCGAGCTGCGCGACGATCCGCGCCTTGGCAGCAACAACGACCGCGTGCTGGCGCGCAGCTGGCTGATGCCGCTGCTGCGCGAGAAGATGGCCTCGCACAGCGCCGCCCACATTGCCGAGGTCTTCGAGAAGAACGGCCTGCCCTTCGCCCCCATCGCACGCCCGCAGGACCTGCTGCAAGACCCGCACCTGAACGCCACGGGCGCGCTGGCCCCCATCACCCTGCCCGATGGCCGCGAGACCAAGACCGTGCTGCTGCCCTTCACGCTGGACGGCAAGCGCCTGGATGTGCGCCTGTCGCCCCCGCGCCTGGGCGAGCACAGCCTGGAGATCCTCACCGCACTGGGCTACAGCAGCGAGCAGGCCCTGGCCCTGGCCCAGGGCGAGGCCACCGACAGCCACGCCAAGGCCTCCCATTGATGCCAGGCTGAGCCACTGAAGCCGCCGCCGTCCACCCGACGCGCGGCGCCCCTGCAACCTTGCACCCCATCCACCCCACACCGGACGACGCTTGCCGCGCGCCCGGCGGGGAGGCCTTTTCCCAAAAATTCCCGGAGACAACACCATGCCCGCCATCCACCGCAACCCGGCCGCCCAAAACCGGACACAGACACTGACCCAGGCCCGCCCTTGTTCCGCCCCGCGCCGCCAGTTGCTGCTGTGCGCCCTGCCCGCATTGGCTGCCGCCCTGCTCCCCCTGGCGGCCCAGGCCCAGCCCGGCAACTGGCCCTCGCGCGCCGTGCGCATGGTCGTGCCCTACACGCCGGGCGGCGGCACGGACGCGGTCGCGCGCCAGATCAGCGAGCGCGTGGGCACGCTGAACCAATGGACCGTGGTGGTGGACAACAAGCCCGGCGCGGGCGGCAACATCGGGCTGGATGCGGTGGCCAAGTCCGCGCCGGATGGCTATACCTTCGGCATGGGCCAGACCGCCAACCTCGCCATCAACCCCGCCCTGCTGCCCAGCATGCCCTTCAACCCCCGCACCGACCTGATCCCCGTGGCCCTGGTCGCCGCCCAGCCCACGGTGCTGGTCGTGCCGCAGGACTCGCCATGGAAATCGGTGCAGGACCTGGTCAAGGCCGCCAAGGCCGACCCGGGCGGCATCCGCCAGGGACTGGCATCGACGGGCACGGTGGGCCACTTGGCCGGCGAGATGCTGGCCTTCAAGGCCGGCATCCAGGTGCTCAACGTGCCCTACAAGGGCGCAGCGCCGGCCGTGACCGACCTGCTGGGCAAGCAGACGCACTACATGTTCGGCACGCCCCAGGCCGTCTATCCGCTGCTCAAGGGCGGCAAGCTGCGCGCCCTGGCAGTGACCTCGGCCAGGCGCCTGCCCATCCTGCCCGAGGTGCCCACCGTGGCCGAGTCGGGCTATGCAGGCTTCGAGGCCGTGGACTGGAAACTGATCGTCGCGCCCAAGGGCACGCCGGCCACCATCGTGCAGAAGATGAATACCGCCGTGAACGCGGCCCTGCAGCAGCCCGCCGTGCAGCAGCAACTGCAGGCCGAGGGCAGCACGGCCCTGGGCGGCAGCATGCAGGACGCGGCCCGGTACCTGCTCAAGGAGCAGACGGACTGGGCCGCGCTGATCCGCGATGCCAGGATCCGCCTGGAGTGAGCGGCAAACAGCGGGCAAGAAAAAAGGCGCGGCGCCCCTTGCGGGGACCGCGCCTTTTTGACGGGCCGTCGTCAGCCGGCCAGCCGATCAGATCGTGCGGCCGAAGGGGCCATCATCGCCCACCTGCACCATCTTGCGGCCACGCGCCGGCTTGGCAGCCGTGCCGACTTCCGGCGCCGACCCGGCCTTGCGGGCCGCTGCGGGGCGCTTGGCCGGCGCCTTGACGGCAGCAGCCTTCACGGCCTTTTTGGCAGCGGGCTTTGCCGCAGCCTTGGCAGCCGGCTTGGCCGCAGCCTTGGCCGCAGCCTTGGCCGCTGCGGATTTTCCGGCCGCAGACTTGCCGGCAGCCGGCGCCTTGCGGGCAGGAGCGGCCTGGGCCACGCAGTCGGCGTAGTAGCGCACCTCGCCGTCCGCGTCCTCCAGCTCCACCAGGCCGTGGATGTCGGTCTCGAAGCCAGGGCACTCCTTGGCGAACTCACGCGCGAACAGCAGGTAATCCACGATCTTGCGGTTGAACACCTCGCCGGGGATCAGCAGCGGAATGCCGGGCGGGTACGGCGTGACCAGGCCCACGGTGATGCGGCCTTCCAGGTGGTCGATCTCCACGCGCTCGGTCTTGCGGTGCGCGATGTGGGCGTAGGCATCGCTGGGCTTCATCGCGGGCTTGAGGTCCGACAGATACATCTCGGTCGTCAGGCGGGCGATGTCGTACTTGGCGTACAGCTCGTGCACGTGCTGGCACAGGTCGCGCAGGCCCATGCGCTCGTAGCGGCGGTGCTGCTGGCAGAACTCGGGCAGGATGCGTGCCAGCGGCTGGTTGCGGTCGTAGTCGTCCTTGAACTGCTGCAGCGCCGTCAGCATGGTGTTCCAGCGGCCCTTGGTGATGCCGATGGTGAACATGATGAAGAACGAGTACAGGCCCGTCTTCTCCACCACCACGCCGTGCTCGGCCAGGTACTTGGTCACGATGGAGGCCGGGATGCCCGTGTCCGAGAAATCGCCGTCCAGGTCCAGGCCCGGCGTCACGATGGTGGACTTGATCGGGTCCAGCATGTTGAAGCCGTCGGCCAGTTCGCCAAAGCCGTGCCAGTTGTCGAACTCCTTGCCGTTCTTGGCCTTGGAGCGCTTGGGCGCCGCGTCCTGGCCGCGGATGATCCAGTCCTGGGCCGAGCCGACGCCTTCATCGGCCAGCTTCTCGGGGCCCCAGACCTCGAACCACCAGTCGTCGTCGCCGAACTCGTCTTCGACCTTGCGCATGGCACGGCGGAAGTCCAGCGCCTCCAGAATCGACTCTTCCACCAGGGCCGTGCCGCCGGGCGGCTCCATCATCGCGGCGGCCACGTCGCAGCTGGCGATGATGCTGTACTGGGGGCTGGTCGAGGTGTGCATCAGGTACGCCTCGTTGAACAGGTGGTGGTCCAGCTTTTCGGTCTGGCTGTCCTGCACCAGCACATGCGATGCCTGGCTGATGCCGGCCAGCAGCTTGTGGATGGACTGCGTGGCATACACCACCGAGTGCTTGGGGCGCGCGCGCTTCTTGCCCATGGCGTGGTAGCTGCCATAGAACGGGTGGAAGGCAGCGTGCGGCAGCCAGGCCTCATCGAAGTGCAGGTTGGCCACATAGCCGTCCAGCATGCTCTTGATGGTCTCGGTGTTGTAGAGCACGCCGTCGTAGGTGGACTGCGTCAGCGTCAGCACGCGCGGCTTTACCGTCTTGGCATCCACGCCCTTGAGCAGCGGATTGGCCGCGATCTTGGCCTGGATGGACTCCACCGAGAACTCGCTTTGCGGGATCGGGCCGATGATGCCGAAGTGGTTGCGCGTGGGCTTGAGGAACACCGGAATCGCACCCGTCATGATGATGGAGTGCAGGATGGACTTGTGGCAGTTGCGGTCCACCACGACCACGTCGCCGGGCGCCACGGCGTGGTGCCAGACGATCTTGTTCGACGTGGACGTGCCGTTGGTCACGAAGTAGCAGTGATCGGCATTGAAGATGCGCGCGGCATTGCGCTCGCTCTCGCCGATGGCGCCGTTGTGGTCCAGCAATTGGCCCAGTTCCTCCACCGCGTTGCACACGTCGGCGCGCAGCATGTTCTCGCCGTAGAACTGGTGGTACATCTGGCCCACGGGGCTCTTGAGGAAGGCCACGCCGCCCGAGTGTCCGGGGCAGTGCCAGCTGTAGGAGCCGTCTTCCGCATAGTCCAGCAGCGCCTTGAAGAACGGCGGCTGCACGCCTTCCAGGTAGCTCTTGGCCTCGCGGATGATGTGCTTGGCCACGAACTCCGGCGTGTCCTCGAACATGTGGATGAAGCCGTGCAGCTCGCGCAGGATGTCGTTGGGCAGGTGGCGGCTGGTCTTGGTCTCGCCGTAGATGTAGATCGGCACATCGGCGTTCTTGCGGCGCACTTCGCCGATGAAGCTGCGCAGGCTGTGGATCACGGGATCGCTTTCGCCACCCAGCGAGAACTCCTCGTCATCGATGGACAGGATGAAGGCACTGGCCCGGCTTTGCTGCTGCGCGAACTGCGACAGGTCGCCGTAGCTGGTCACCCCCAGCACCTCGAAACCTTCTTGCTCGATGGCCTGTGCCAGGGCGCGGATGCCCAGGCCCGAGGTGTTCTCGGAACGGTAGTCCTCGTCGATGATGACGATGGGAAAGCGAAACTTCATGGGGGCAGCCTCCGTAACCTGAGCGGGCCTAAAAAACGAAACAGGCGCGAAGTGTAAGGAATATCCTTATTGCGCCTTTGAAGCGTGCGGCTTTTCACCCAGAATGTGGTGCACTAAACACAAGCAACCGTCATAAACAGGGAGTCTGGGAATGGAATATTCCACCATCTGGTGGCTCGTCGCCGGCGCATTGGTCATCGCCGAATTGCTGACCGGCAGCTTCTATCTGCTGATGCTGGCACTGGGCGCCATCGTCGGCGCGCTGTGCGCCCACATGGGCCTGGCGCCCATTGCCCAGCTCGTCATTGCCGCCGTGCTCGGCAGCGCCTTCGTACTGGCCTGCTACCTGGTGCGCCGGCGCCTGCCCAGCCGCCAGCCCGCCTCCAGCAACCGCGACGTCAACCTCGATGTCGGCGAATCCGTCATGGTCGAGCAATGGAACTCCGACGGCACGGCCCAGGTCCGCTACCGCGGCGCCCAATGGACCGTGATCAGCCGCCCGGGCAACCTGCCCTCTGCCGGCATGCACCGCGTGGCCGAGGTCGTCGGCAACCGGCTGCTGGTGGACAAACTCTGATTGCCCATCCCCACGCCCGCGCTTCACGGCGCGGGCATCTGCATCGGGCATAGTGGCAGGCACCATCCGCCAGCCGTCCCGCCGCCCTCTTGTTTCACCGAACGCCCCTCCGGGGCCTGGAGACACCATGGAAATCGCCATCGTCATTCTGGTCATCGCGGCCATCTTCATCGCACGGTCCATCAAGGTCGTGCCCCAGCAGCACGCCTGGGTCAAGGAACGCCTCGGCAAGTACGCCGGCACGCTCACGCCCGGCCTGAACTTCCTCGTGCCCTTCGTGGACCGCGTGGCCTACAAGCACAGCCTCAAGGAAATCCCGCTGGACGTGCCCAGCCAGGTCTGCATCACGCGCGACAACACCCAGCTGCAGGTGGACGGCATCCTCTACTTCCAGGTCACCGATCCCATGCGCGCCAGCTACGGCTCGTCCAACTACATCATGGCCGTCACCCAGCTGGCCCAGACCTCGCTGCGTTCCGTGATCGGCAAGCTCGAACTGGACAAGACCTTCGAGGAGCGCGACATGATCAACGCCCAGGTGGTCTCCGCCATCGACGAGGCCGCGCTCAACTGGGGCGTGAAGGTGCTGCGCTATGAAATCAAGGACCTGACGCCGCCGGCCGAAATCCTGCGCTCCATGCAGGCCCAGATCACGGCCGAGCGCGAAAAGCGCGCCCTGATCGCAGCCTCCGAAGGCCGCCGCCAGGAACAGATCAACATCGCCACGGGCGAGCGCGAAGCCTTCATCGCCCGCTCCGAAGGCGAGAAGCAGGCCGTCATCAACAAGGCCCAGGGCGAGGCCGAGTCCATCAAGGCGGTCGCAGACGCCACGGCCCAGGCCATCGAACGCGTGGCCAACGCCATCCGCCAGCCCGGTGGCGAGCAGGCCGTGCAGCTCAAGGTCGCCGAAAAGGCCGTCGAGGCCTATGGCCAGGTCGCCTCTGATGCCACCACCACGCTGATCGTGCCCAGCAACATGACCGAAGTCTCCAGCCTGATCACCTCGGCCATGAAGATGATCCAGACCGGCCAGCGCACCAGCTGAAAGCCGCCGCCACGCCATGAACAACGGGCCATCGCGGCCCGTTTTTCATTGCAGCGGCGTTGTGCGGATCAGGCGGGTGCGCCCACCTGCTGCACCAGGCCCATGGCGAAGCGCCCGTGGCCCACGGACCAGTCCGAGTAGTCGTTCTCATGCATGAAGATGAACACGTCGGCCGGCGCAACCCCCGCCCCTTCATGCAGATTGCGCGCAATGGCCGCATACAAGGCCTTCTTCATCGCATCGCTGCGCCCGCGCCGCATGGTGATCTCGACCACCACCACCGCATCCGAACGCGCTACCCCGTTGAAACTGCGGCTGAACGCGAACTGCCCGGGAGCGTACGGATGCACCATGTTGAACAGTTCGTCCTCGGGCATGCCGATGCCCTCCACCAGGGCGCGGTGAATGCCCTGCACGACGGCATCGCGCTGGGAAGTGGAGGTGGACTGGGGCAGATAGGTGTGGACGAAGGGCATGGTGCTATGTGCTTTGGGATCGAATGGAGAGGGAAAGTCCGGCCAGAATCCACGCAGGATTGCCAGCCGAAGCGGCAAATCTACCGACCGGCCCATGGCCTGAAAAGCGATGATTCGGCCGGTTCTATGTACCTGGAACTCACATAGCCTCCACCCGCCCCGTGACCCGACCCATGACCCGGCCCATGACCCGCCGCCTGCCCCCGCTGGCCGCCCTGCGCGCCTTTGAAGCCGCCGCACGCCTGGGCCGCATGACGGCGGCTGCGGACGAGCTGTGCGTCTCGCCCGGCGCCGTCAGCCGCCAGGTCAGGCAGCTGGAGCAGCACCTGGGCCTGCCGCTGTTCGCAGGCACCAAGGCCCGCCCCACGCTCACCGCGGCAGCGCGCACCCTGCAGCCGGCGCTGACCCAGGCCTTCGAGCAGATCCATGAGGCGGTGCGCAGCCTGGGCGACGCCCACGAAGGACCTCTGGACGTGGCCTGCTTCAGCACCTTCACCGTCAAATGGCTGATCCCCCGGCTGTTCGACTTTCACGCGCACCACCCCGGCATCGAGGTGCGCCTGCGCACTACCGACACCGGCACCGACGCTGCACGCGAAGGCTGCGACCTGCTCATCACGGCCATCACGCACGACAGCGGCGAGGCCCTTGCAGACAACGAGACGTCCCTGCCTCTTTTCGCCGAATACCTGGGCCCGGTGATGTCCCCGGCCATGGCAGGACGCCTCCAGCAGCCTGAAGACCTGGCCAGCCTCCCCTTGCTGCACACGCGCGGCCGGCGCAACGCCTGGGACCTGTGGGCCGCCTCCATGGACATGGCCCCGCCCGCAGCGGCCGGCCCCGTCTACGAGCACTACTACTTCACGCTGGAAGCGGCGCTGCGCGGCCTGGGCGCGGCCGTCGCCCCCTGGCACCTGGTGATGGACGACGTGCAGGCCGGTCGCCTGCTGGCGCCCTTCGGCTTCACGGCCTCCGGCTACCGCTACCTGGCGCTGCGCCGCAGCACTGCGGTGCAGACCCGGCTCGACATCTTCTGCAACTGGCTGCAGGCGCAGGCACGGGCCATGCCCGAAGCGCCAGCCGTCCAGGGCATATCGATCACGCATGCAGGAAACTTCGCGGCCACCCAAAAAATCGATGCTAGAATCGCGGTCTTCGGAGAGGTGGATGAGCGGTTTAAGTCGCACGCCTGGAAAGCGTGTGTGGGCTAATCCCCACCGCGGGTTCGAATCCCGCCCTCTCCGCCAAAATGATCTAAGCCCTTGATTGATTCAATCAAGGGCTTTTTTCTTTGCGCAGCGTGACCACACGGCAGGCATCAGGTCATCGAGCTGGATGCACTGGATGATGAAGGGCTCGAGGTTGATCTTGCCCTCCTCGACCAGCTTGATGGTTTCCTGGTGGTCGTTGCAGTAGGCAATGGTGCCGCGCACGTCCAGCTGCTTCATGACCACGCTGTGCACGTTCGAACGACACATCCACGCCCTTGCCGTCGGTGAGCTTCATCACCTCGGCCACCACGTCCACCTCGGAGGGGTCCAGGATGTGCCCGATTCACGCGCCTTTTGCTTGCGCTTGGCACTGAGCGCGGTGATGACGACGGTCAGGCCCTTGGCCTTGAGGATGGCCGACAGCAGCAGGCCGATGGGGCCGGCGCCGCCCACCAGTGCCACATCGCCGGCCTTCGCTCCGCTGCGGGTGTAGGCATGGTGGCCCACGGACAGCGGCTCGATCAGCGCGGCCTGGTCCAGTGGAATGGCGTCGGAGATGGGATGCACCCAGCGGCGCTTGACGGCAATCCGCTCGGACAGCCCGCCACCACGCCCGAGAACTCATGCCCCATGGTGATGGATGCGGACTCGCCCGAGATGGGATGCGGGTGGCCGCAGGGCGGGATGAAGATCGGCCCTTCCATGAACTCATGCAGATCCGTGCCGCAGATGCCGCACCAGGCCACCTCGATGCCCACGGTGCCGGGCTCCACCACGGGTTCGGGGATGTCCTCGATGCGGATGTCGCCCCGGTCGTGGAAACGTGCTGCTTTCATGATTGAACTTTCTGTTTTGCAAGGCTGGGTTGGCGGGCGGCACAGCCGCCCCATGGCGACTATTCGGCCTTACCGCAGGTGATGAACTTGCTGCAGGTAACTGCGCAGCCATTCCCGAGGCACTGCTGGAGAGCGAGCTGTTCGGCTACCTGCCCGGCACCTGGACCGGCGGTGCCAGCAAGGGCCGCGAAGGGCTGATTGCTGCGGCACACGAGGGCACGCTGTTCCTTGACGAGATCGGCGACATGCCCCTGGCCCTGCAGGCCAAGCTGCTGCGGGTGCTGTCCGAATCCGAAATCACTCCCTTGGGCGCGCGCGCCACGGGCGGTGGCGGTGCGCTTCATCTCGGCCTCGCACCAGCCGCTGGCCGAGCTGGTGCGGCGTGGCAGCTTCCGGGAAGACCTGCTGTACCGCCTCAACGCGGCCGAGCTTCGCCTGCCTGCGCAGCGACCTGCAGACCATTGCCGACCAGATGCTGGCCACCCTGGGCAGCCACCTGCACCTGGGCGACGCAGCCCGCGCCGTGCTGGCCGCGCACGCCTGGCCCGGCAACCTGCGCGAGCTGCACAACGCGCTGCGCTACGCCGCAGCCCTGTGCGGCCACGATGGCGACGGCACCATCGAGCCCGACCACCTGCCTGACCACCTGCACGATGCGCTGCACCGCGCACCAGCGCGCACCGCCTTGGCTGGCAATGCCGGCGAGCCCGCCGCACAGGCGCTGGAACAGCTGCTTGCGC
>NZ_WUMG01000055.1:0-41702 GCF_009827015.1 Delftia sp. CH05
CCCGCGGCCCCTGTGGCCCCCACCCGCGCCGAAGCCCTGCGCTACTGGCTGAAGCTGGGCTGCATCAGCTTTGGCGGGCCGGCCGGGCAGATCGCCATCATGCATGAGGACCTGGTGGAGCGGCGGCGCTGGATCTCGGAGGGGCGCTTCCTGCATGCGCTCAATTACTGCATGCTGCTGCCCGGCCCCGAGGCGCAGCAGCTGGCCACCTATATCGGCTGGCTGCTGCACCGCACCTGGGGCGGCATCGTGGCCGGCGGGCTGTTCGTGCTGCCCTCGCTGGTGCTGCTGATCGGCCTGTCCTGGATCTATGTGGCCTTCGGCCATGTGCCGGCCATTGCCGGCATCTTCTACGGCATCAAGCCGGCCGTGACGGCGCTGGTGGTGCAGGCGGCCTGGCGCGTGGGCTCGCGCACCCTGCGCAACGGCTGGCTGTGGGGCATTGCCGCGGCGGCCTTCGTGGCCATCTTCGCGCTGAAGCTGCCGTTTCCGCTGATCGTGCTGGCGGCCGGCGCACTGGGCTACCTGGGGGGCAGGCTGGCGCCGCGCCACTTCGCCCCTGCAGGCGGGCACGGCCACGGCCACGGCGGCGGCAGCCACGGCCCGGCCGTCATCGACGATGACACGCCCGTACCGGCCCATGCACGGTTCAGCTGGCGTTTTTTCAGCCAGGTGCTGGCGGCCAGCCTGGGGCTGTGGGCGCTGGCGCTGGGCCTGCTGACCGCCGCCTTCGGCTGGCAGGGCGCACTCACCCAGATGGGCTGGTTCTTCACCAAGGCGGCACTGCTGACCTTTGGCGGCGCCTATGCCGTGCTGCCGTACCTCTACCAGGGTGCCGTGGACCACTACCACTGGCTCACGGCCACGCAGATGATGGACGGGCTGGCCCTGGGCGAGACCACGCCGGGGCCGCTGATCATGGTGGTGTCCTTCGTGGGCTTCCTGGGCGGCTGGAGCACGCAGGTGTTCGGCCCCGATGCGCTGCTGCCTGCCGGCGCCGCCGCCGCCCTGGTCGTGACCTTCTTCACCTTTTTGCCGTCCTTTGCCTTCATCCTGCTGGGCGGCCCCTTCATCGAGTCCACCCATGGCAGGCTGGGCTTCACCGCGCCGCTGACGGGCATCACGGCCGCCGTGGTGGGCGTCATCGCCAGCCTGGCCGTGTTCTTTGCCTGGCATGTGCTGTGGCCCCAGGGCTGGGCGGGTCCCTTCGACTGGCCGTCCGCACTGCTGGGCCTGGCTGCGGCGGCCGCGCTGCTGCGCTGGAAGGTGGGCGTGATCCCCGTGGTGGTGGGCGCGGGGCTGGCCGGCCTGGCGATCACGCTGGCGCGCCAGATTGGATAGGAAAGGCTGCGGCATGGTATCGACCACGGATGGGCATTTCAGCTGGCTGCGCTGCCGCACCGCAGGCGTGGAGGCCGTGGCCGCAGACACGGCGAGGCACTTTGGGCGGCACGCCCACGAGCAGTACGGGATCGGCCTGATTGAGCGTGGCGCGCAGAAATCCGCCAGCGGGCGAGGTCTGTACGAGGCCGGGGCTGGCGACCTCATCATGGTCAACCCCGGCGAGTTGCATGACGGCATGCCCCTGGGCGATGGCGGTCGCGCCTGGCGCATGCTGTACCTGGAGCCCTCGGTCGTGGCCGGGCTCATGGCGGACATGGATGGCGCAGGGCCGGCGGCCGGCTTCGAGTTCCGCCAGCCCGCCGTGCGCGACCCGCGCCTGGCCGCGTGTTTTCAGACCCTGTACCGCAGGATGACCGGCAGCGGCGAGCCAGCGGACGCCCTGGACCTGGACGAAGCCCTGCTGCAGCTGCTGGGCGGCATGCTGCAGCGCCCTGCCCCTGCGCCCCGCGCACCGGCCCCCATCACCCTGGCCCGCGCCCGGATGGACGACGATCCCGGAGCGCCCCTGACCCTGGGCGCCCTGGCCCACGAGGCGGGCCTGAGCCGCTACCAGTTCCTGCGCGCCTTTGCGCGCGCCACAGGCATGACGCCCCATGCCTATCTGCTGCAGCGGCGCCTGCACCAGGCGCGCGGGCTCATCGCCAGCGGCATGCCGCTGGCCGAGGCCGCCGCGCACAGCGGCTTTGCCGACCAGAGCCATATGACGCGCCTGTTCGTGCGCAGCTTCGGCATGGCGCCCGGCTTCTATGCCAGGGCAGCAAGCGCCTGCGCTGCGTGACGCGCTGCAATTTCCTTCAAGACCACGCAAACCGGCCTGGCGAGGATGGGGATCACATCCCCTCTCCACTCACAAGGCCCGATCTTGCCGTTCTCCTACGCACCCTCCATCCCCCGCGACTTTCCTGAACTGGCCACGCAGGCCTTGCTGCTGCGCGGCCTGTCACCCGACGTGCCCGCACACGCCGTGATCGCCCCCTTCATGGCACAGGCCAGGCAGAACCTGGCCTGCACCCCGGAAAGCGAGATGCCATCCATTCAGGCCTGGCGGCGCGGCTTTGCCAGGATGGGCCTCAAGCCCACGCAATACCGCTGCGCCGCCGAGGCCCTGCTGCGCCGCCTGCGCAAGGAGGGAGATCTGCCGGGCCTGCATCCGCTGGTGGACCTGTGCAATGCGGCCTCGGTGGCCTTTGCCATTCCCGTGGCCGTCTTCGACCTGGACCGCATCAGCGGCTGCCTGCAGGTGCGCCCCGCAACCGGCAGCGAGGTCTACGAGACCTTCTCGGGCGAGATCGAATATCCCGAGCCCGGCGAAATCATCTTTGCCGACACGGCTGGCCGCGCCCACGCCCGGCGCTGGTGCAACCGCCAAAGCGGCCACTCGGCAGTGCGCGAATCCACCGTCAACGCGCTGATCGTGACCGAAGCGCTGCACGCCACCGGCAAGACGGATACGCAGCAGTTGGTGCAAGCCTTGCAGGCGGCGGCCGGTCGGCTGTGGCCCGAGGTAGTTTCACACCCAGGCAACCCCTTGCAGGCCGCCCAGGCCTGAGGCGCCCGGGGCCGCTGGCGCCCCGGCACGAAGAGGGCTATCACGCTGCGCGGACTTCCCGCAAGCAAGACCGTACGCGTATCGCACCGCCCTGCACATCGACCCGCAGGTCCCTTCAAAACAAGCTTCTACGCTATCAAAATGATAACAATACGTTGCATGCTACATACAAATGAAAAGAAAAAGAAATCATTCCCATTGTCATTCTAGAATCCGCACCCGCCATGACAGGCTGCGCTGCTGGCCCCAGGGCCGGCAGCAGCGCCGACGCACCCAGAGCACGCCCCACGGCACAGGTTTCCCAGCTCTCGACCATTGACCATGCTTACCCAAAGACTCTCGCGCACGGCAGTTGCGCATGCCGCCCTGCTTGCCCTGTGCGGCGCAGCCCACGCACAGGCCCAGCCTGACAAGGTCCCCGAGGCCACGCTCGCCCCGGTCACCGTGAACGCAGGCACCGAGAAGGAAAATCCCACCGGCCCTGTGGTGGGCTTCACCGCCAAGCGCGCCATCTCGGCCACCAAGACCGACACGCCGCTGATAGAGACGCCCCAGGCCATCAGCGTGGTCACGCGCGACCAGTTCGAGGCCCAGGGCGTGCAGACGCTGCGCCAGACCACCGCCTACAGCGCCGGCGTGGTGTCCAACTATTTCGACAGCCGGGTGGACAGCTTCTCGGCACGCGGCGGCAACGTGAGCCAGTACCAGGACGGGCTGCTGCGCACCTACGGCACCTACAACACCAGCCGGCCCGATCCCTACACGCTGGAGCGCGTGGAATTCCTGCGCGGACCCTCTTCCGTGCTCTACGGCCAGGGCAGCGTGGGCGGCGTGCTCAATCTGACCAGCAAGCGCCCGCAGGCCGAGGCGCTGCGCGAGGTGCAGGTGCAGATGGGCAGCTACGGGCGCAAGCAGATCGCCGCCGACCTGACAGGCGCCGTCACCGAAGACGGCCAGTGGCTTTACCGCCTGGTGGCCGTGGGCCGGGAAAGCGGCACCCAGGTGGACCATGTGAACGATGACCGCCTGGTGATCGCGCCCAGCCTGACCTGGCGGCCCAGTGCCGATACCTCGCTCACGCTGCAGGCGCTCTACCAGAAGGACAAGAGCGGCTCGCTGATTGGCTTCTTCCCCTGGCAGGGCACGCGCCTGCCCAGCCCCTACGGCCAGATTCCCACCAGCACCTTCATCGGCGAGCCCGGCTGGGACTCGTTCGACACAGAGAACAAATCCTGGGGCTACCTGTTCAGCCACCGCCTGAACGCGGACTGGACCGTGCGCCAGAACCTGCGGCGCACCATCAGCGACGTGGACTACCGCTCCATCTACACCAGCTTCACCGCCATCCCCGGCCAGGGCCGCCCTGCGCGCCCGGTCTTCAACCCCGACAACCGCAGCGTCTACCGCGATGCCTCCTGGCAGGTCAACGGCGGGCGCATGCTGGTGATCGACACGCAGCTCGAAGGCAAGCTGCGCTGGGGCACGGCCGAGCACACCGTGCTGGCCGGCATGGATGCGCAGCGCAACAGCACCAGCCAGTCCACCTGGCGCGGAGTGACCGCGCCGTTTGACGTCTACAACCCCGTCTACGGCAACTTCACGCCGCCCACGGCCTCGCAGCTGGTGCGCCAGCCGGGCGTGTCGCAAAAGCAATTGGGCTTCTACGCCCAGGACCAGATCAAGTGGGGCCGCTGGACCGCCACCCTGGGCCTGCGCCACGACAGCGCGCAGACGGACACCGAAGGCCGTCCCGCCTCCGCCGTGGACGAGAAGGCCTGGACCAAGCGCGCAGGCGCCACCTACCAGATGGACGGTGGCTGGGCGCCCTACCTGGGCTACTCCGAGTCCTTCCAGCCGCTGGGCGGCGTGAACGTCTACGGCACGCCCTACAAGGCGCAGCGCGGCGAGCAATGGGAAGCCGGCGTGAAATGGCAGCCACCGGGCCAGGGCCTGTCGGCCTTCGCCGCCGTCTACACGCTGCGCGAGAAGAACCGCAAGACCACCGACCCCGCCAACCCGCTCAACAGCCTGCAGATCGGCGAGGTCAAGGTCAACGGCTTCGAGGCCGAGCTGACCGCCAGCCTGGCCCGCCACTGGGACGCCACGCTGGCCTATGCGTACACCGACGCCGTCATCTCCCGCAGCAATGGCGGCGACCAGGGCCAGCGCGTGACCAGCGTGCCGCGCCACACGGCGTCGGCCTGGCTGACGCACCGCTTTGCCAGCGAAGGACGCGGCGGCTGGAGCCTGGGTGCGGGCGTGCGCTACACGGGTTCGCAGTGGACGGGCACCAGCCTGGTAGACACGCCTTCGGCCACCCTGCTGGACGCCATGGTGTCCTATGACGCCGGCCCATGGCGCCTGGCCTTCAACGTGGTCAACCTGACCGACAAGGTGCAGATCACGCAGTGCCTGGCACGCGGCGACTGCTTCTACGGCCAGCGGCGCACCTTTGCGGTGACGGGAACGCACCGCTTCTGAGGACCGCCGCCGCGCGCCTCACACAGCCCAGGCATTTCACGCAGCGCAGGCAGCTCAGGCAGGCAGCTGCCTGAAGCTCCTTCGGTCCGCCGTGCTGCCAAACGATGCGCAGCCCGACAGCACGGCGGGCGAAGGCGCGGTGGTCGACAGCGCCTCGCTGCACAGCCGGGGCAGCTGGCTGTGCTCGTCTTCCAGGGCCTGTGTCTGGATCATGGGGGCCATGGCCACCACGTTGCCGAAGATGGTGGCAAAGGCCACGTCGGCCGCGTCACGGCCCGTGCCAAAGCGCATGAAGCCCATGGGAATGGCCGTGCCCGATGCATCGAACAGGTACCACCTGTCGCCCAGGTAGGCTTCCACGTAGGCATGGAAATCGGGCGGGCCCAGCGCAGGGTCGGCACCGTAGTCCGTGCCGGTGGCGATGCGGGCGGGAATGTTCAGCGCGCGGCACAGGGCGATCATCAGGTGCGTGAAATCGCGGCACACGCCCACCTGCTCCACCAGGGTATCGACGGCCGAGGTGGACGAGTTGCTGGTGGCCGAAGCGAAGGTCACCAGCTCCTGCACCCATTGCTGTATGGCCAGCACGCGCGAATAGCCGGGCGCCAGTTGGCCGAAATTGCGGAAGGCCAGCTGCATCAGCCGGTCGGACTGGCAGTAGCGGCTGGGGTAGATGTACGGCAGCACCTCCAGCGGGATGCAGCGCACCGGAACCTCGCCCAGCACGGCCGGATCCTCGCGGTGGTGCGCGATGCAGACGGTGGCCGTGTAGGTCAGGTGCAGGGGGCCGGGGTTGGCATGCAGGCGCATGAAGCGCGTGGAGGTGGCGGGCTCGGTGGCAATGTCGGGCTCCACCGGCTGGCTGAGCACCAAACGCTCGTTCTCCACCGTCTGGTGCGAGGTGTGGGCCGCATGGATGTTGAACACGAAGTCGGCCCCGGCCGGATCGCGGATGTCATAGGCAAGATCCACCTGGATCTGCAGCCTGATTCCTGGTTGGGCCATTGTTTTTCCCTGGTTGGTCTGTCGGATCGGCATCCATGGTGGGATCAAGAGTCTCCGCCGGCCGTAGGCCCCTGCTGAAAAGCCTGTAGTGCTTGGCAGGGACAGCGCGTGCGCCCGCCCGGCGGCCCGCAGGGGATGCAAACTCGGCTAACATCGGCGCCGCCCCGCATGGCGCAATACCTGTGGCGGGGGCATCCACCAGCCAGGAACAGCCAAGGAGACCGCTAGATGGCGGAGATCATCGAGATATCGCGGGCGGCGCTGCACGAGCAGGTGGCGGACCGTTTGCGGTCCATGCTCATCGAGGGGCGCATCGCCCCGGGCGCCAAGCTCAACGAGCGCGAGCTGTGCGAGCAGCTCGGCGTCTCGCGCACGCCGCTGCGCGAGGCCATCAAGCTGCTGGCCGCCGAAGGCCTGGCCGACCTGCTGCCCAACCGCGGCGCCATTGCCGTCAAGCTGAGCGAGGCCGATGTCATGCACGCCTTCGAGGTGCTGGCCGGCATCGAGGGCCTGTCGGGCGAACTGGCCGCCCAGCGCATCACCGACCAGGAATTCGCCGAGATCCGCGCCCTGCACTACGAGATGATGGCCAGCGTGGCGCGCGCCGACGTGTCTGCCTACTACCGGCTCAATGCCTCCATCCACGCGGCGCTGAACAGCGCCGCCAAGAACCCCGTGCTGACGGAGACCTTCCAGCGCATCAACAACCGCGTGCAGTCGCTGCGCTTTCGCACCAACCTGGACACGGCCAAGTGGAAGCAGGCCGTCAAGGAGCACGAGGCCATGATCGAGGCCCTGGGCGCACGCGACGCCACGGCCCTACGCGAGCTGCTGGTCACCCACCTGCACCACAAGCGCGATGCCGTGCTGGCCATGCTGCGCGCCGAGGCCCTGCAGCCGCGCAAGTCGCGCTGAAGCCCAGGGCCGCTAACGCTGCGGCGCGGCCCCCAGCGCCGCAATCCCCGCCCGCGCCACCTCCGCATCCTCGGCCGGCTTCACCCCGCTGACGCCCACGGCGCCCAGGCAGTGGCCCTCCCTGGTGATGGGCACGCCGCCTTCCAGCAGGCCCTGCAGCGCAGGCACGCTCAGGTAGGCGGTGCGGCCACCATTGATCATTTCCTCATAGAGCCGGCTTTCCTTGCGGCCCAGTGCTGCGGCGTGGGCCTTGGCCGGCGCGATGTGGGCCGAGGCCGGTGCCGCGCCGTCCAGGCGCTGCAGCCACAGCAGGTGGCCGCCGTCATCGGCGATGGCGATGCTGACGGCCCAGCCGCGCGCCGTGGCATGCGCCTCGGCGGCCTGGGCGATGGCCTTGATGTCCTGGAGGTCCAGGCAGGGCTTGTGCTTCATGGGAGTGCCTTGGTCTTGTGCGGGATGGAGGATGGCGATCAGCGGGCAGTCAGCGGGCGTCCAGCAGGCTTTCCAGCAGCCGCGCCACATGCACGGCTTCGCGCGCCGTGCCGTCGGCGATCTGGTGGCGGCAGCTGGTGCCGTCGGCCACGACGATGGCCTCGGGGCGCTGGCGTATGGCCGGCAGCAGGGCCGCCTCGGCCATGTCCATGGAGACCTGGTGGTGGCTGGCCTCGTAGCCGAAGCTGCCGGCCATGCCGCAGCAGGAGCTTTCGATGAGCTCGGGCTGGGCGCCGGGAATCAGCCGCAGCACGTCGAGGATGGGGCTGACGGCGCCAAAGGCCTTCTGGTGGCAATGGCCGTGCACGAGGATGGGCGCCTCGGCGGCGCGCAGCGGCAGCGCGAAGCGGCCGGCCTTCACTTCACGGGCAATGAATTCCTCGAACAGCAGGGCCTGGGCGGCAACGGCCTGCGCAGGCTCGCCCAGGCCCATGACCAGGGCTTCGTCGCGCAGGGTCAGCAGGCAGGAGGGCTCCAGGCCGACGATGGGAATGCCGGCCCGGGCCAATGGCGCCAGGGCGTTGATCAGCGCACCCGCGCTGGCCTTGGCCTGCTCGACCATGCCGGTGGCCAGGTAGGTGCGGCCGCAGCAGTGGTGGCCGCCGCCCTCTTTGGCGGACTTGCTGGCGGTGTGCAGCGCATAGCCGGCCGCCTGCAGCACGCGCGCGGCGGCCAGGGCGTTTTCGCTCTCGAAGGTGCCGTTGAAGGTGTCCACGAAGAGCACGGCCACGCGCTCGCCGGCCGCCGCGCGGGCCAGGGCCTGGTCGCGGTCAAGAAGGGTATGTGCTTCGGGCGCGCGCCAGAAGGTGTCGCTGCGCCAGGCCGGCAGCGAGCGCCGGGCGGACAGGCCCAGCAGTTTTTCGCCCAGTTGGCGCAGCACGGGCAGGCGGTTGCGCAGGTTCAGCAGCCAGGGCATGCGGCTGGCCGTGGCCGCGTAGCGCGGCAGATGGGCGACCAGCCGGTCCTTGAGCGTGTGGCCATGGCGGGCCTTGTAGTGGGCCAGGAATTCCACCTTCATGCGGGCCATGTCCACGCCCGTGGGGCAGTCGCGCCTGCAACCCTTGCAGCCCACGCACAGGTCCATGGTGTCGTGCAGGGCCTCGCTGGTGAAGGCGTCCGGGCCCAGTTGGCCCGAGATGGCCAGGCGCAGGGTGTTGGCGCGGCCCCGCGTCAGGTGCTGCTCGTCGCGCGTGACGCGGTAGCTGGGGCACATGGTGCCGGCGTCGAACTTGCGGCAGTGGCCGTTGTTGTTGCACATCTCCACGGCCTTGGCAAAGCCGCCGGTGACGTCGCCGCCCGTGCCGGGCGCCGTGGTGACTTCGGTGACCGGGTCGGCCTGCACGTTCCAGGCGGACCAGTCGAGCACGGGCGTGATGGGAATGCGCCGGTAGGGCCGGGGCGCATCGGCGGGCGCAAAGCGGAACAGCCGGCCATCGTCCATCCTGGGCGTATCGATGATCTTGCCGGGGTTGAACAGGCCCTGGGGATCGAACTCCTGCTTGATGGCGCGCAGGGCCTCGGTGATGGCGGGCCCGAACTGCCAGGCAATCCACTCGCCGCGGCACAGCCCGTCGCCGTGCTCGCCGCTGAAGGCGCCCTTGTATTTGCGCACCAGTTCGGCCGCTTCCTCGGCAATGGCGCGCATGCGCGCCGCGCCGTCGGTGCGCATGTCCAGGATGGGCCGCACATGCAGCGTGCCCACGGAGGCATGGGCGTACCAGGTGCCCCGGCTGCCATGGCGCGCGAACACTTCGGTGAGCGCGTCGGTGTACTCGGCCAGGTGCTGCAGCGGCACGGCGCAGTCCTCGATGAAGCTCACGGGCTTGCCGTCGCCCTTGAGGCTCATCATGATGTTCAGCCCCGCCTTGCGCACTTCCCAGAGGTTTTTCTGGGCCGCTTCCTCGGGCATTTCCACCACGCTGCCGGGCAGGCCCAGCTCGCCCATGAGTTCCACCAGCTGGCGCAGCCGCGCCAGCAGCGCGGCGCGGTCGTCGCCGGCGAATTCCACCAGCAAGATGGCGGCCGGGCGGCCGATGAGCGCGGTCTCTATGGTGGGCCTGAAGGCCGGGTTGGCCAGGCCCAGTTCGATCATGGTGCGGTCCACCAGCTCCACGGCCGTGGGGCCCAGCTTCACGATGTGCTGGGCCGAGTCCATGGCCGCGTGGAAGGTGGGGAAGTTGACCACGCCCAGCACCTTGGCGCGCGGCAGCGCGCTGAGCTGCAGGGTGAGCGAGCGCGTGTAGGCCAGCGTGCCCTCGGCGCCTATCAGCAGATGGGCCAGGTTGACGCTGCCGTCGGCCGTGTAGGGCCGCTCGCTCTGGTTGTCGAAGATGTCGAGGTTGTAGCCCGCCACGCGGCGCATGACCTTGGGCCAGTGAGCGTGGATGTCCTCGCGGTGCTGTTGCGCCAGCCCGTGCACGAACTGCGCAATGCGCGCCGCGCGGCCCGTGGCCTGGGCGACGGGGCCGAAGTCCAGCAGCTCGCCATCGGCCATCCAGGCGCGGGCGCCGCGCACGTTGTGCACCATGTTGCCGTAGGCAATGGAGCGTGAGCCGCAGGAGTTGTTGCCCGCCATGCCGCCCAGCGTGGCCTGGGCGCTGGTCGATACGTCCACCGGATACCACAGGCCGAGCTTCTTGAGCCGGGCGTTGAGGTGGTCCAGCACCAGGCCGGGCTCGACCTCGGCCGTGCCTGCATCAGGGTCCACCGAGAGGATGTTGCGCAAATGCTTGCTGTTGTCGATGACCAGGGCCGCGCCCGTGGTCTGCCCGCACTGGCTGGTGCCGCCGCCACGCGGCAGCACGGGCACCCTCAGCTCGCGGGCGATCTGCAGGGCCGTGGCGATGTCCTGCTCGCAGGTGGGCACGAAGACGCCCACCGGCATGATCTGGTAGATGGAGGCATCGGTGGCATAGCGCCCGCGCGAGGCGGCGTCGAACAGAACCTGGCCGCGCGTGTCCGAGCGCAGGCGGCGCGCCAGCATCTGGCTGACATCGTCGGGCGGCAGCACGGTGCCGGGGGCGGGCACGGTGTCGTCGGCGGAAGCGGCAAGGCGGTGCGTGGATTCCATCAGCATGGCGGCTCTCATTCGTTCATGGTTCGTGGGTAGATCTGGCCTGCCTTGAGCAGGGCGATGACGGTGTCGCGCTTGTGCTCCAGGTGGGCCACCAGCACCTGGCGCAGCGCGGCGGCGTCGCGCGCCTGCAGCGCCTCCAGCATGCGTTCGTGCTCCTGGACGGCGCGTTTCCACTTGGCCGCGTCCTGGTTGGTGCGAAAGCGCAGCGACTGCACGCGGGCGTTGATGCGGCCATAGGTCTCGGCCAGCACGGGGTTGGCGGCGGCGCGGTTGATGGCCGAGTGGATCAGCGCATTGAGCCGGTAGTAGCCGGACAGGTCCTGGCGCGCATGGCTGGCCAGCATCTCGAAGTGCAGGGCCCGCACCTCGGCCAGTTGCTGCTCGCTGATGCGCTGCGCGGCCAGCTCGCCCGACATGCCCTCCAGCCCCGCCAGCACTTCGAAGGTCTGCAGCACATCGGCCTCGCCCAGGCGCACGGCCACGGCGCCGCGGTTGGGCACCAGGTCCACCAGCCCTTCGGAGGCCAGCAGCTTGATGGCCTCGCGCAGCGGCGTGCGCGAGACGCGCAACTGCTCGCACAGCGCGCGCTCGTTGAGCTTGGCACCGGGCGGTATGCGCCCTTCCACCAGCCAGGTGCGCAGCCGCGCCGCCACCTGGTCATGCAGGGCAAGCCGCGAAATCTCGATGATCTCCGCCATGGATTCTCCTGGTCGAATGAATTTTGCATTCATTTTTACGCAAGCATTTCTCAAGGCATTCATGGTTATCACCAAGGCATTTATGAATTTTGAATGCAAAAATTCGCAAACACCCTCCCCCCGCAGACCGACCTGGCATTTCCTTGAAAAGGACGCACCATGCTCACGCTCGACAACCATCCCACGGGCCGCCACTTCCTCCAGATCCCCGGCCCCAGCCCGGTTCCCGACCGCATCCTGCGGGCCATGAGCCTGCCCACCATCGACCACCGGGGGCCGGAGTTCGGCCAGCTCGGCCTGAAGGTGCTGGCCGGCATCCAGCAGGTCTTCAAGACCCGGCATCCGGTGGTGATCTATCCGGCCTCCGGCACGGGCGCCTGGGAGGCGGCCCTGATCAACACGCTCAGCCCTGGCGACCATGTGCTGATGTTCGAGACCGGCCACTTCGCCTCGCTGTGGCAGAAGATGGCCACGCGCCTGGGCCTGTCCACCGAGTTCCTGTCCTATGGCGGCTCCGACGAGCATCTGCCCCAGGCGCCGGGCTGGCGCCATGGCGTGCAGGCCGGGCTGATCGAGGCGCGGCTGCGCAAGGACACGGAGCGCCGGATCCGCGCCGTGTGCGTGGTGCACAACGAGACCTCCACGGGCGTGACCTCGGACATCGCCGCCGTGCGCCGGGCCATCGACGCGGCGGGCCACCCGGCCCTGCTGCTGGTGGACACCATCTCGGGCCTGGCCAGCGCCGACTACCGCCATGACGAATGGGGCGTGGACGTGACCATCAGCGGCTCGCAAAAGGGCCTGATGCTGCCGCCCGGCATCAGCTTCAACGCGCTGTCGCCACGCGCGCTGGAGGCCGCCAAAAGCGCCAGGCTGCCCAAGTCGTTCTGGGCCTGGGACGAGATCGTGGAGATGAACCAGACCGGCTACTGGCCCTACACGCCCAACACCAACCTGCTGTACGCCCTGTCCGAATCGCTGGACATGCTGCTGGCCGAAGGGCTGGATACGGTGTTTGCGCGCCACCAGCGCTGGGCGGCCGGCGTGCGTGCCGCCGTGCAGGCCTGGGGCCTGCCCATCCAGTGCGCCGATCCGCAGGTCTACTCGCCCGTGCTCACCGGCGTGATCACGCCCGAAGGCGTGGATGCCGATGCCCTGCGCCGCCTGATCCACACGCGCTTCGACCTGTCGCTGGGCGCGGGCCTGGGCAAGCTCAAGGGCCGCATGTTCCGCATGGGCCACCTGGGCGACAGCAACGACCTGACGCTGCTGGCCATGGTGGCGGGCGTGGAGATGGGCCTGAAGCTGTCCGGCATCCGTCTGGCCGGCAGCGGCGTGCAGGCGGCCATGGATTACTTCGCGGCCCACGCCGCAGCCGGGGCCCTGCGCAAGGCCGCCTGAACCCATCGGCCCCGCGCCGAAACCCCTTGGCAGAGCCGGAGCACATGGCTCGCCCCCTTGATCGTGGATTGCACCCATACCAGGAAATAACAGGAGACAAGAGACATGACATCGCCCCGCAACCGCCTGGCGGCAACTGCCGTCGCCACCCTCGCCGCCACAGCCGCCACAGCTGCCATCACCCTCGCCGCCCCTGCCGCCTGGGCGCAATGGAAGCCCGCCAAGTCCGTCGAACTCGTCGTGCCGTTCTCGGCCGGTGGCGCATCGGACCAGATGGCACGCGTGATCCAGGCCATCGTCACCAAACACAAGCTGATCGAGCAGCCCGTGGTCATCCTCAACAAGGCCGGTGCCTCCGGCGCCGAGGGCATTCTGGACGTCAAGGCCTCGGCGCGCGACCCGCACAAGCTGCTGGTGGCCTCCACGGCCATCTTCACCCTGCCCATGGCCACGGCCCTGCCCTTCCAGTGGCGCGACCTGAATCCCGTGGCCATGATTGCCCAGGACCAGTTCGTGCTCTGGGTCAATGCCGAGACCGGCTACCAGACGCCCGCCGACTACCTGGCCGCCGCGCGGCAGGCCGGCGGCAAGTTCAAGATGGGCGGCACCAGTTCCAAGCGCGAGGACCAGATCATCACGGCCAACATGGAACAGGCCGCCGGCGTGAAGTTCACCTACATCCCCTACAAGGGCGGCGGCGAGGCCAGCACCCAGCTGGTGGGCAAGCACATCGACTCCAACGTCAACAACCCCAGCGAGTCCATGGCGCAGTGGCGCGCAGGCCAGGTGCGGGCGCTGTGCGTGTTCGATACGCAGCGCATCGAGTACACGGCCAAGGTCACGGGCAGCCAGGCGCTGTCGGACATCCCCACCTGCAGGGAGCAGGGCCTGGATGTGCAATACACCATGCTGCGCGGCTTCTTCCTGCCGCCCGGCACCACGCCCGAGCAGGCGCAGTTCTATGCAGGCGTGATGCGCAAGATCGTGGACACGCCCGAGTGGAAGGAGTACCTGGAGAAAAACGCGCTCAAGCCCGAGTACATGACGGGGCAGGCCTTCGTGGACTTCCTGGCCAAGGACGAGACGCGCCACCTCGACATCATGAAGAAGGCCGGCTTCCTGTCGGCCAGCGTGGCCGCCGCCGCCAAGTGAGGAGCCGCGCCATGGACACCGCCATCCACCTTGCCCCGCCCTCCTCCAATGCAGCGGCAGCGGCAGCAGCAGCCCCGGCCCAGCCCTCCGGCGCGGCCACCGAATCCATCCCCGCCACCGAAGCCCAGGCCCCCGGCCTGTCCCGCCGCCATGTGGAGTACGGCGTGGCCGCCGTGCTGCTGGCGCTGGCCGTGCTCGTGGTCTGGGACAACCAGCGCATTGGCGCAGGCTGGAGCGACACCGGCCCGCAGGCCGGCTACTTCCCGCTGCGCGTGGGCGCCGTGCTGGGCATCTGCGCCATCGCCGTCTTCGTGCAGGCGCTGCGCAGCCGCAGCCAGGAGCAGTTCGCCAGCTGGCTGCAGCTCAGGCGCGTGGCCCAGGTGCTGCTGCCGCTGACGGCCTACATCGCCGTGATCGCGCCGCTGGGCATCTACGCGGCCTCGGTGCTGTTCATCACGGGCTTCATGGTGTTTGCGGGCCGTTATCCCTGGTGGAAGGCCGTGGCGCTGTCGGGCTTCACCAGCGTGCTGCTGTTCTACGTCTTCGAGATCCAGTTCAAGGTGCCCCTGCCCAAGGGTCCGCTTGAAGCCTGGCTCGGCTATTGACCCCTGTCGCCGCCACGGAGCAACACCATGGACGAACTCCAATACCTCGCGCACGGCTTCGCGGCCGTCACCACCTGGCAGAACACGGGACTGATGCTCACGGGCATCCTGCTGGGCATCGTGGTCGGCGTGCTGCCGGGCCTGGGCGGCCCCAACGGCGTGGCCATCCTGCTGCCGCTGACCTTCGGCATGTCGCCCACCTCGGCCATCATCCTGCTGTCGTGCATCTACTGGGGGGCGCTGTTCGGCGGCGCCATCACCTCGGTGCTGTTCAACATCCCGGGCGAGGCCTGGTCGGTGGCCACCACCTTCGACGGCTATCCCATGGCCCAGCAGGGCCACGCCGGGGCGGCGCTGACCACGGCCTTCACAGGCTCGTTCATCGGCGCCATCTCGGGCGTGATGCTGATCACCTTCCTGGCGCCGGTCGTGGCCTCGTTCGCGCTGCAGTTCGGGCCGCCGGAGTTCTTTGCGGTCTTCTTCCTGACGTTCTGCTCCTTCATCGGCATGGGCAAGGAGCCCAAGGCCAAGATCGTGGCCGCCATGGCCGTGGGCCTGCTGCTGGCGGCCGTGGGCATGGACACCATCTCGGGCGACCTGCGCATGACCTTCGGCTCCACGGCGTTGCTGCGCGGCTTTGATTTCCTGGTGGTGGTGATCGGCCTGTTCGGCATCAGCGAGATCCTGATGACTATCGAGGAAGGCCTGGCCTTCAAGGGCAAGAAGGCCTCCATCGACCTCAAGGTGGTGTTCAGGACCTGGGCCCGGCTGCCGCGCTACTGGCTGACCATGCTGCGCTCGGCCCTGGTGGGCTGCTGGATGGGCGTGACGCCGGGCGGCGCCGTGGCGGCCAGCTTCATGGGCTACGGGCTGGCCAAGAAGTTCTCGCGCGACCCCGACAGCTTCGGCAAGGGCAACCCCGAAGGCGTGCTCGCCCCTGAGACCGCCGCCCACGCGGCCGGCACCTCGGCCCTGCTGCCCATGCTGGCCCTGGGCATTCCGGGCTCAGCCACGGCGGCCGTGCTGCTGGGCGGGCTGATGATCTGGGGCCTGCAGCCCGGCCCGCTGCTGTTCACCGAGCAAAAGGACTTCGTCTGGGGCCTGATCGCCAGCATGTACCTGGGCAACATCGCCGGCCTGGTCATCGTCATGGCCACCGTGCCGCTGTTCGCCGCCATCCTGCGCGTGCCGTTTTCCATCGTCGCGCCCATGATCCTCATGGTCTGCGCCATCGGCGCCTTCACCGTGCACGGCAATGCCACGGACATCTGGCTCATGCTGGTCTTCGGCGTGGTCGGCTACGTGTTCAAGAAGCTCGACTATCCACTGGCGCCCATGGTCCTGGCCATCGTGCTGGGCGACCGCATGGAAGACGCCTTCCGCCAGAGCATGCTCTCCAGCCAGGGCGAGCTGGGCATCTTCTGGCACAACGGCCTGTCCGGCACCATCACCACGCTGGCCCTGCTGATGCTGGTGTGGCCGCTGCTGGGCAAGTTGCGGGCGGTGGCGTTCGGGGCGAGGGCAAGGGCTGTGGCGGCCTGAGCCCTAATCCCTGTACCGCTTCTTGCGAAACGCCAGCCATGCGGCGATGACGGTGAAGGCGACGACGATGGACACCACGATCCAGAAGCCGTGCTCGTGCTCGGCCAGCGGTATGCCGCCCACGTTCATGCCGAACAGGCCGGCCAGGATGTTGATGGGCAGGGCCAGCACGGTGACCACGGTCAGAACGAAGAGGCTGTTGCTGTTGTCCTCGTTCACGGCGGCGGCCACCTCTTCCTGCAGCAGCTTGATGCGGTCCTGCAGGGTCTGCATGTCGCGCAGCATGAGCGAGAACTCCTCGCTCGCTGCGGCCAGGCCGCGCCGGTCTTCCTCGCCCATCCAGCCGGGGGGCTGCTGCAGCAGGCGGAACAGCGCGGCGGGCTCGGGCGCCAGCAGGCGCTGAAGGCGCACCAGCAGGCGGCGCAGCCGGCCCAGGTGGGCGCGCGGATGGTGGTAGCGCTGGGCCAGGATGGCGTCCTCGATGTCGTCCACGCGCACCGTGGTCTCGCGCACCACCTTGACCAGCACATCGGCCTGGGTGCGCATCAGGTGCTCCAGCAGCTCGGCCGTGCTGGCGGGGCTGTCGCCGCGGCGCACGGCGTCGCGCAGGGCATCGACAGAGCGCAGCGGCTGGGTGCGCGCGGTGATGACCAGGCGCTCGTCCAGGCAGATCCACAGCGTGGCGATGTCGGCCGAATCGAAGTTGAACTCGAAGTTCACATCGTTGAGCACGGCGACCAGGCTGTCGTCGGCGCGCTCGATGCGCGTGGAGGTCAGGCCCTCGCGCAGGGCGGCATAGAACACGTCGGGCAGGCCCGCATGGCGCTGCAGCCAGCGCAGGGACTGGGTGTGGGTCAGGTTGAAGTGCAGCCACAGGAAATCGCGCCGGCCCGCATCGGACCGGGCTGCGGCATCGGCCAGCCACTGCGCGGCGGATGGCGCCGTCACGGCCTGCACGCACTGCCGTGTGTCACTGAAGAAGCGCCAGCCGCAGATCAGGCCTGCGTCTTCGTGGGCCTGTGCCAGGGGGGAGGCTGCATCGGTCATGGGGAGGAGGAAGCACCTGCGGAAGTGGCCTGCGCGGGCCGGGCAAGTGCGGGATTCTTGGCTGCGTCCATGACAGGGATGTGACAGCCGTCATCAGACTGTCATGCACAGGCCCTTGCGTCCCCTCTCCGCCCCCTCACTGCCCTTTCTCCGCCTCCTCCCCTTGCCGCGACCTTGCATCAGCACATCACGACGTTCTCCAGCGAGAACGAGAAGGGGCGGGAATTCGCCCCCGAGCCGCCGCCGCGCATCACGATGTCGGCACGGGAGATGCCCAGCAGGGAGATTTCGGTGTTCATCTGGGAGACGATGGCCGAGTTCATGATCTGGCCCTGCTGGATGTGCGAGGCCACGCCGATCCAGATGCTGGGCTTGAATTCGAAGATGGCCTTTTGCCGGGGGGCAATCGCGGTCTTGACGGCCAGCAGCCTGCCGTCCTTGTAGCAGCTGGCGTTGATGGCGCCTTGGGGCAGCGCGTTGAGCACCTGCACTTCCTTGGAGCTGGCGCCGTAGCCTGCGGGCGCCAGGCGATCGCCGGCGGTGGACGGCGCCATCTGGAACTGCTGGCCGTACTGCGCCTCCAGCTGCGGCGTGCAGTTGCCATGGCTGTCGCTGGCGCCGACCTGCAGGCCCAGCGGAAAGGTGAACGGATGGTTGTCGCCCTGGCCGCAGTACTTGATGACGCGCCAGGCCACGGCAGGCGCATCGAGGTCGCTGGCGACGTTCTTCTGGAAGATGACGATCTGCGGGTGGTTCGCGTCGTTCGATTGGTTGAAGAAATTGAGTTGAACGCCCATGCATTCCTCCTGGTGGAACGAAAAGCGCTGCGGCATCCCCGGGCACTGCCTGCTGTCCCGCCACGCTTGCTGCGGGAGTCACTGTAGGGAACAACGGCCTTGCGGAGAATTACGCCCGATTACATCCCTGGGCTCACCCAGGCACGGCCCAGACCCGGTCCGCGCCCACGGCAAAGAGCTGGCGGCCTGGCTCGGGCGGCAGGCTGGCCATGCCGGTGAACAGGCCGAAGGCGGGCAGCAGGGTAAAGCCCGCGTGCACGGCAAAGCACGGCAGACGCAGGTTGTCGCGGCCGGTGCCGCGCAGCACGATGGCGGGATGGACATGGCCGGCCAGCACATGCCAGGGCCGGGCCTGCTGCGCCTGCAGGTCCTGGGTTGGCGGCTGGGGGTGATGGCAGGCGGCGAACGGCCCCAGGTGCCAGGGCTCGTCCACGATGGCAAAGCCCAGCGCGGGCGGCGGATCGCCTGCGTGGCTGTCATGGTTGCCGCGCACCAGCACCAGTTCCACGGCCGCATGGCGGCTGCGCCAGCGGGCCAGTGCAGCCAGTACGGCAGGATTGCGTGCCTCGGCCGCGTGCAGGAAGTCGCCCAGCACCACGAGCCGCCGCACGGGCAGGCCCAGAAGAAGGGCCGATAGCCGCTCCAGGTTGCCCTGCGTGGTGCCCGCCGGCACGGGAATGCCGCGCGCGCGGAAGGTGGCGGCCTTGCCCAGGTGCAGGTCGGCGATGAACAGCGTGCCCTGGGCGGGCCACCACAGCGCATGCTGGGCCAGCAGGTGCACGGGCTCGCCGGCCAGGAACATGCCCAGGCTGCCGGCCAGGGCGTCGGGGGAAACAGGACTTGGCAACGGTGCGTGGCCTTTCATCAGCGGTGCAATGGTTCTACAGCAGCGGCAAGGGCCGCGAGGGCTTGCGCACGCGGCGCGGGCGGCGGCTGGCGGCATCGGCCTCGGGGCCGTCGGTGGCCTGCAGCGAGAAATCCAGCGTGCGGCGCACGGCGGCCGTGTCCTCGTCCACGGCGGAGGGCTGGTCTGCCTTGGGCTTTTTCCGTGGACGCAGCGGCGGATCGGGCGGGATCAGGTCCTGCGTGCGCGGCTCGCTGGCTGCACCGCCGGCGTCTGCCGCCTCGTGCAGCTGGGCCAGCATGCGCGCGATGCGGTCGGCCAGGTGCTCGTTGGTGAGCTTTTCGCGAAAGCGCTCCACCATGAGCGGAAAGGCAAACGGGCTGGGACGGCGCAGCGCGCTCACCACCAGCGTCTGCGCCTGCATGCGGCGCAACGCGGCCAGCAGCTGGGCGACATCGAGTTCCTGGCTCAGCACTTCCTCGTCGGCCTGGCGCAGCAGCAGGTTGCTGTCGTCGTACTTGCGAAACACCTCGAAGAACAGCTGGGCCGAGGCCTGCAGCTGGCGCGCGCTGCGGCGCTCGCCCGGGTGGCTCTGGAAGATCAGGCCCGAGACGCGGGCGATCTCGCGGAAGCGCCGCCTTGCCATCTCGGTGGCGTTGAGGCTGGCCAGCACTTCGTGCAGCAGGGCATGGCGGGCTTGATGGGCCTCCTCGCCCGCCAGGTGGGCATCGTCGGCAGCCTGGTCCCAGTGGCGGTCCGCATTGGCGGTGTTGCGCGTGGCGACCGCCTGGCTGGCGGACACGCGCCCGGGCACTGCCACGGCCTGGGCCGGCTCGGCGCGCAGCAGTTCGGGCAGCATGGCGGCCCAGTCACGCTCGGTGGCGCTCAGCAGCTCCAGCCCGTAGTCGTTGACGGCGATGGAGAAGGTGCCCGTCTCGCCCTGGGCGGCGCGCCAGGCCAGCAGGCTGGCCATGCCCATATGGGCATGGCGGCCTGCAAACGGATAGAGAAACAGGTGCCAGCCCTCGCGCGTGCGCAGGGTTTCGGCCAGCAGCGTAGCGGGCGTGGGCAGGGCCGACCAGCGCTGCTGCACTTCCAGCAGGGGGCGCACGCAGCGCAGTTCGGGCGAACGGTAGTCGCCCGCTGCCGCCAGCGCCAATTGCTGCACCACGAAGTCGGCCAGCACGGTGGACAGCGGCATGCGCGCGCCGGCCCAGCGCGGCACGGTGGGCCGCGTTCTGGCGGCGCGGCGCACGTAGGCGGTCATGTCCTCGATGCGCACCAGCTCCAGCACCTGGCCAGCGAAGACAAAGGCATCGCCGGGCGACAGGCGCGACAGAAAGCTCTCTTCCATGCTGCCCAGCCGCGCGCCGTGCAGGATCTGCACGCTCATGCTGGCATCGCTGACGATGGTGCCGATGTTGGCGCGGTGCCTGCGCGCCAGCCGCGCGTCGGGCATGCGCCAGATGCCCTCCGCGTCGGGCCGCACGCGCTGGTAGTCGGGATAGGCGGCCAGCGAGGGGCCGCCGCGGTGCACGAAGTCCAGGCACCACTGCCAGACCGCAGGCGCCAGCCCGGCATAGGCGACGGTGCGGCGCACTTCGGCATACAGCTCATCGGGCACGAAGCCGCCGCCCAGGGCCACGGTGGCCAGGTGCTGCACCAGCACGTCGGCGGGCTGGCGGGGGCTGGCGCGCATTTCCACCTGCTGCGCGCGCACGGCGGCGCGGGCGGCGGCGGCCTCCACCAGCTCCAGGCTGTGCGTGGGCACCAGGGTGATGCGCGAGGGCCGGCCCGGCGCATGGCCCGAGCGGCCCGCGCGCTGCAGCAGGCGCGCGATGCCCTTGGCCGAGCCGATCTGCAGCACGCGCTCCACGGGCAGGAAGTCCACGCCCAGGTCCAGGCTGCTGGTGCAGACCACGGCCTTGAGCGTGCCGGCCTTGAGCCCGGCCTCCACCCATTCGCGCACACCCCGGTCCAGCGATCCATGGTGGATGGCCAGCAGGCCGGCCCAGTCGGGCCGGGCCTCCAGCAGCGCCTTGTACCAAAGCTCGGCCTGCGAGCGCACATTCACAAAGACCAGGGTGGAGCCAGCCGTGGCCTCCAGCTCGCGCACCACCGCCGGCAGCATGGCCAGGCCCAGGTGGCCGGCCCAGGAAAAGCGCTCGGGCCGGTCGGGCAGCAGGGTGTCCACCACCAGGCGCTTGTCCACCTGGCCCTGGACCAATACGCCGGGCCGCGGCTGGCCATGGTCGTCCAGGCCCAGCAGTGTCTGCATGGCCTCGTCCAGATTGCCCAGCGTGGCCGACATGCCCCAGACGCACAGCTGCGGGCTCCAGCCGCGCAACCGTGCCAGGGCCAGTTGCAGTTGCACGCCGCGCTTGTTGCCCAGCAGCTCATGCCATTCATCGGCCACCACCAGGCGCACGGAGCCCAGCAGCTCGCGCGCATCGGCGCGCGCCAGCAGCAGGGACAGGCTCTCGGGCGTGGTGACCAGCACGGTGGGCAGCTGGCGCGACTGCGCGCTGCGCTCGGCGCTCCCCGTATCGCCCGTGCGTGCGCCCACGGTCCAGCGCGCCAGCGCGGGATGGCCCTGGGCCAGCGCCTGCAAGGGCGTCTGCAGGGCCTTGAGCGTGTCGGCCGCCAGGGCGCGCATGGGCGTGATCCACAGCACGGTGAGCGGTGCGGAGGCCGGTTTTCGTTTTCCGGTGTGCGCCGGCATCGGGGTTTGCGGCGGGCCCGCAAAGGCCTGCAGCGCGCCCAGCCAGACCGCATAGGTCTTGCCCGCGCCCGTGGTGGCATGCAGCAGGCCGCTGTGGCCCTGGGCCAGCGCCTTCCACACGGCGCGCTGGAAGGCAAAGGGCTTCCAGCCCCGTGCGGCAAGCCAGGCGGTGGCGAGGGGGTGGGGGGAACGGGTGGCCATGGCGCGGTGCGTCAAGGGTGGGTCACGGGTCGGAGTGCGGCAGCAGGGCGGCCAGCGTATCGATGGAGTCGGCCTCCTGCACAGGCTTGTCCTCGCGCCAGCGCAGCATGCGCGGAAAGCGCACGGCGATGCCGCTCTTGTGGCGCGCGCTGCGCGCAATGCCCTCGAAGCCCAGCTCGAACACCAGGGTGGGCCGCACGCTGCGCACGGGGCCGAAGCTCTCCACCGTGGTCTTGCGGATGATGGCGTCCACGCGCGCCATTTCGGCATCGGTCAGGCCCGAATAGGCCTTGGCGAAGGGCACGAGGGCGCGGCCCTCGGTGCCGGGCGGCGCGTTCCAGACGGCAAAGGTGTAGTCGCTGTAGAGGCTGGCGCGACGGCCGTGGCCACGCTGTGCATAGATGAGCACGGCGTCCACGCTCAGCGGATCGATCTTCCACTTCCACCACACGCCGCTGTCCTTGGTGCGGCCCACGCCGTAGGCGGCATCGCGGACCTTGAGCATCATGCCCTCCACTCCCAGGGAACGGGCCTGCTCGCGCAGTTCGGCCAGGGCGGCCCAGCTGTCGCCTTGCAGCACGGGGCTGGCCAGCAGTGCCGGATGCGCCACGGCGGCCACCAGCTGCTCCAGCCTTGCGCGCCGTTCATGCTGGGGCAGCGCGCGCAGGTCCTGGCCGCCCTCCTCCAGCAGGTCATAGGCCAGCAGCACCACGGGCAGCTCGCGCAGCAGCTTGGGGCCCAGGGTCTTGCGGCCTATGCGCTTTTGCAGGTCGGCAAAGGGGCGCACATGGGCGGGCGCCTCGCCCTGCTGCTCGGCCCAGACGACGATCTCGCCGTCGATCACGGTGCCCGCAGGCAAGGCATCGCCCATGGCCTGCAGCTCGGGGAAGCGCTCGCTCACCAGTTCCTCGCCGCGCGACCAGATCCAGGTGCCCAGCGCGTCACCGCTGCCGCGCCGCACGATCTGGGCGCGTATGCCGTCCCATTTCCACTCCACCACCCATTGGGACGGCGGGCCGAGCACGGCGTCGAACTGCTGCAGCGGCAACTGCAGCGGATGGGCCAGGAAGAAGGGATAGGGGTGGCCACGGGCTTCGCCCGAATGCGCGTCATCGCCCTCTTCCTCGCCTGCCACCAGCCGCAGGTAGTCGGCCGCCCCGGGCCGCGCGCCGATGTGGGTGTAGCCCATGAGCCGCTGGGCGATGCGCTTGGCATCCACGCCGCTGACGGCCGCCAGCGCCTGCGTGACCTGCAGCCGCGACACGCCGACCCGGAAGGCGCCGGTGATCAGCTTGAAGTAGACCAGCCGCTCATCGGCCGCCAGCCGCGCCCATTGCATGCGCAGCGTGTCCGCCAGCGCCTCGGGCGCCATGCCGCGCAGCGGCAGCAGGTGGTCCGTGACCCAGGCGGCCAGGCCCAGGTCGTGCGCGTCACCGGGTGGCGGCAGCAGCAGCGCAATGGTCTCGGCCAGGTCGCCCACGGCCTCGTAGCTTTCGTCGAACAGCCATTCGGGCAGGCCGGCAGCCTCGCGCGCCAGCTCCTTCAAGACCTTGGTGGGCACCAGCTGGCGCGGCTTGCCACCGGCCAGGAAATAGACGGCCCAGGCCGCATCGGCAGGCGCGGCGGCGCGCAGATAGGCCTGCAGCGCGGCCTGCTTGTCACGGCTGGCGGTGCTGGCGTCCAGCGCGCGGTAGAGGGCGGCGAAGTCCTTCATGGGGCGGGCGCCTCATCCGGTGCAGCCTGGGCGGCGGCAGCCTCGTCCTCATCACCGTATTCGGTCTGGAAGGCCTGCGCATCCAGGCCCTGCTCGCGCAGCCAGCGCACCAGCACGGCCACGCTGCCGTGGGTGACGAAGACCCGCTCGGCGCCCGTGGCACCAATGGCGTACTGCAGGCCGGGCCAGTCGGCATGGTCGGACATGACGAAGCCCCGGTCCACGCCACGGCGGCGGCGCGTGCCGCGCAGCTGCATCCAGCCGCTGGCAAAGGCATCGGCATGGCCGGGAAACCGGCGCATCCACGGCGTGCCCTGCGCCGAAGGCGGCGCCAGCACCAGGGCGGTCTTGAGCCGTTGTGCATCCACGCCGGGGTCGGTGACGCGCAGCGTGGGCGGCAGGTCCACGCCCGCCGCGCGGTACACGGCATTGAGCGGCTCCACCGCGCCGTGCACGACGATGGGGCCGATGCCGCTGTCCACCCCGTGCAGGATGCGCTGGGCCTTGCCGAAGGCATAGCACAGCAGCACCGAGGGCCGGCCCTGGGCCGCGTTGGCCTGCCACCAGGCGTTGATGTCGGCCATGAGCTCGGGCTGGCGGGGCCAGCGGTAGATGGGCAGGCCGAAGGTGGATTCGGTGATGAAGGTGTCGCAGCGCACGGGCTCGAAGGGGGTGCAGGTGCCGTCGGCCTCGGTCTTGTAGTCGCCCGAGGCCACCCAGACCTGGCCGCCATGCTCCAGCCGCACCTGGGCCGATCCGAGCACATGGCCGGCCGGGTGCAGGGAGATGCGCACGCCGTGGTGATCGATGGCTTCGCCATACGGCAGGGTCTGCAGCGTGATGTCCGCGCCCAGCCGTGCGCGCAGCACGCCTGCGCTGTCGTCATGGGCCAGGTAATGGGCGTGGCCGGCGCGCGCATGGTCGGAGTGGCCATGCGTGATCACGGCCCGCTCCACGGGCCGCCAGGGGTCGATGTAGAAATCGCCGGCCGCGCAGTACAGGCCTTCGGGGCGGGCCACGATCAGGTCGGCGGGCATGCGGGATCGGGGAAAGCAGTGCTCATGTCCCCATGCTAGTGGGGCAGTCGATGGGCGCGCGCTGGCCCGGAGCGCGGCAGGCTGTCAGCCTGCACCTACCCGCGCAACGAACGACAGCAACCGGTCCGCAGGGCCGGTCAAATCGGGGAAGATAGCGCCCTCTCATCCCACACACATCCACACGCCTTCATGAACAACTCCGTCGTACGCATGTCCAATCTCTTCCTGCAGCTGGGCCTGGATGCCAGTGACCAGGCCATTGCCGATTTCATCCGCGCGCACCAGCTGGCCGCCGATGTGGATGTGGTGGATGCGCCCTACTGGAGCGATGCGCAGCGCCAGTTCCTGGCCGAGCAGCTCAAGGCCGATGCCTCTTGGGCCATCGTGGTCGACCAGCTCAGCGAGTCGCTGCACGAGGACGCGGTCAGGCGGCGCGCCGAAGGCTTGAGCTGAAGCGAGGCTGCCTGTCCACCCCGATGGCCTGCATGGACGGCAGCCCCAGGCCGCGAACGGCCATGCCGCGCCAGGACGAAGGCTGTCGGCTCACAGTCCTCCAAAGAGGTGCCTGCCCCTCAGGCCCATCCGCGTCACAAAACTGAAACAGGGAGATCGTAACATTCCCTAACAATTTTGCGATGTGCATTCCATGGATGAGTCCCGCGCCTACCTGAGCGATTCCCGGCCCCGTTTCCGCCCACCCAGCGCCGCGGACCTGTGCACCCCCGTCCCCTGCATGACCGCCGACGAGACCAACGAGAAGGTGCTCGAGGTCTTCACGCGCCACCGCGATCTGGCCAGCCTGCCCGTGGTGGAGGGCGACCGCCCCATCGGCCTGATCAACCGCAGCATCTTCCTGTCGCAGTTCAGCAAGCCGTTTCGCATGGAGCTGTACGGCAAGAAGAGCTGCATCGCCTTCATGGACAAGGAGCCGCTGGTGGTCGATGCCTCCACCGACATCGACACCCTGACCGTGAAGACCGTGGAGTACGGCGAAAAGGCGCTGACCGACGGCTTCATCATCACGCGCGGCGGCCTGTTCGCGGGCGTGGGCCACGGCCTGCAGCTGATGCGTGCGGTGGCGGACATGCAGGTGGCGCGCAACCGCCAGATCATGCACAGCATCGAATACGCCAGCGTGATCCAGCAGTCGCTGCTGCGCAGCTCGCGCGAGGCCCTGGCACGCGCCTGCCCCGGCGCCGACCTGGTCTGGGAGCCGCGCGACGTGGTCGGCGGCGACTTCTACCAGTTCAGCCAGGACGGCGATGGCTGGTTTGCCACCGTGGCCGATTGCACGGGCCACGGCGTGCCCGGCGCCTTCATGACGCTGATCGCCACCAGCAGCCTGGGCCAGGCCATCAAGGAACACGGCCCGCGCGACCCGGCCGCGCTGCTGGGCCATGTGAACCGCAGCGTCAAGCAGATGCTGGGCCAGCTCGACGGCAAGGACGGCACGCCGGGCTCGGACGACGGGCTGGACGCGGCCTGCTTCTGGTTCGAGCCCGCGCACCGTCGCCTGCGCTTTGCAGGCGCGCGCCTGTCGCTGTTCCTGCTGCGCCCCGGCGCCGAGGCGGTGGAGGTGGTGGACGGCCAGCGCAAGGGCGTGGGCTATGTGGACAGCGAATTCGACTTCGCCTGGAACAACATCGACCTGGAGCTGCCCGCAGGCACCCTGGTCTTCACCACCACCGACGGCCTGATCGACCAGGTCGGCGGCCCGCGCGGCATCACCTTCGGCAAGAAGCGCCTGCGCGAGCTGCTGCTGGAGCAGGCCGGCCGCACGCCCGCCGAGATCAACCGCGCCCTGCTGGACGCCCTGCAGGCCTGGCAAGGCGAGCACCACCGCCGTGACGACCTGACCTTCTTCTGCTTCAGAACCTGAATGCCTCCCATGCCCCAAGCACAGATCGCCGACAAGTACGGCAGCTTCTTCCACCTGGCGCGCCAGCACCAGGTGATCTTCTACTACGTGGGCTACTTCTCGCAGAACATCGTCGCGGCCATGGCCGAGGCCGTGCGGCTGCAGCTGGAAGTGGCCGGCGTGCCCGGCCCCACGCGGCGCAAGCTGTTCTCGTCCTTCGTGGAGATGGCGCAGAACATCATCCATTACTCGGCCGATGCCCTGACCCCGCCCCACCAAGACGATGGCGAGCTGCGCCACGGCGCGGTCTGCATCCGCCGCGAGGACGACGGCAGCTTCGTGCTGCTGTGCGCCAACCCCATCGAGCCCGGCATGGGCGAGGCGCTGCGCGCCAAGCTCGACGCCCTGCGCAGCATGACCCTGGACGAGATCAAGAAGGCCTGCCGCCAGTCGCTGCGCGACGACGCGCCCGAAGGCAGCAAGGGCGCGGGCATGGGTTTCCTGACCCTGGCCCGCGATGCGCGCGAGCCGCTGCAGTTCGACTTCGATCCCGCCCAGACCGTGGACGGTCGTCCCGTCTTCTACCTGAAAGCCACGCTCTGAGCCGCACCGGCCAGCCAGGAACGCTCCGGCACCGGACCTGGACAGGCCGGGCGCGCAGGCACGGACAACGCACCGAGATCACGCATGGACAACCTCTACATCGCTCCGACCCCCAGCTCCCCGGAAGTGGACTTCCGGTTCGACACGCACACGCTGCACCTGCGTGGCGAGTCCTATCCGGAGAACGCCGCCGCCTTCTATGGCGGCATCCTCACCCGCCTGCAGGACTACCTGGCCCTGGCGCAGCCCGCGCAGCAGCAGGCACCGATCCAGGTGCACATCGCGCTGGCCTACTTCAACAGCTCCAGCACCAAGATGCTGTTCAACCTCATCGAGGCGCTGAGCGAGGCCGCCGAGGCCGGCCGCACCGTGGCCCTGCACTGGTACTACGACGAGGAAGACGACACCATCTGCGAATTCGGCGAGGAGCTGCGCGACGACTTTGCCGCCATTGCCTTCACCGGCCATCCCGTGAAGGCCGCGTGATGGACACCGTGGCAGCACCCGCCGCCTGCGCCGCTCCTGCAGATCTTTTCGATGCCGAGCACCGGGCCCTGCTGGCGGCCCGCGCGGCCCACGAGCTGGGCGAGGAGGCCGGCGCCCGGGCCTGCCACCAGGCCCTGGGCGCGCTGCTGGCCGCCTATGACCGCCTGCTGCGCGAAACGCGCCGGCTGGTGCGCCGCAGCGACCGCGCCGAGCTGGAGATGACCCAGCTCAACCAGCGCCTGCAGGAGCTGGCCGGCGAGCTGGAGTACCGCGCCACGCACGACCCGCTGACCGGCGTGCTCAACCGCGCGGCCATCATCGAGCGCGTGAACCGCCACTTCACCCAGCAGGGCCTGGCCCTGATCGTGCTGGACATAGACCACTTCAAGCGCGTGAACGACAGCTTCGGCCACCCCGTGGGCGACAGCGTGATCCTGGGCGTGGTGCGCTGTCTCAAGGCCGCCGTGCCGGACACGGCCCACATCGGCCGCGTGGGCGGCGAGGAATTCACCGTGCTGCTGCCCCAGCACGACAGCGACGGCGCCGTGCGCGTGGCCGAGCAGGTGCGCGCCGCCATCGAGGCCCATCCCTTCGGCCTGCCTGACGCCAGCTGCATCACGGCCAGCTTCGGCGTGAGCTGGCGCCCGAGCGGCGGCCGCTTCGACGAGGCCTACAGCCTGGCCGACGAGGCGCTGTACGCCGCCAAGCGCAGCGGGCGCAACCAGGTCGTGCGCGCGGCAGACCATGCCACGGCCTGAGCGGCGCGGACACAGACAGGGCTGAGGCATGAGTTTCGTGATGCGCGCACGGGCGCCCAGGGCGCCCGCCCCTGCTTCCGCCCTCCTGCAGCCGGCTTTGCAGCCGCCCCCGCCATCGCCCGTGCCCGGGCCTGAATGGCGGGTGCTGATCGTGGACAGCGACCCCGATGTGCACGCCGCCTTCCGCCTGGCGCTGGAAGGCCACAGCCTGTTCGGCCGGCCGCTGGTGTTCCTCTACGCCCGCTCCGGCACGCAGGCGCGCAATCTGCTGCGCAGCGAGCAGGACCTGGCCGTGGTGGTGCTCGACGCCGTGACCGACGGCACGGGCGCCGGGCTGGATCTGGTGGATTTCATCCGCTACACGGCCGGCCTGCGCAACAGCCGCATCGTGCTGCGCACCGGCCGCCCGGGCCAGGCGCCCGATCTGGAAACCCTGCTGCGCTACGACATCAACGACTGCCGCACCAAGACCGAACTCACGCCCGACCGGCTGCTGGCCATCGTGGTGACCGCCGTGCGCTCCTACGAGCAGCTGTGCGCCATCGAGGCCAACCGCCGCAGCCTGGAGCTGATGGTGCGCTCCAGCGCCTCGCTGCTGGAGGAAACCAATCTGCACGCCTTCGCACGCGGCGTGATCACCCAGCTGGCCACCTTGCTGGGCGTGGCCAGCGAAGGCCTGGTCTGCTCGGAGGGCACGCACCCGGCCGAGCCCTACCGCGTGCTCGCGGCCACGGGGCCATTCGCCCGGCTCATCGACCAGCCCATCGCCACCGTGCTGGCCTCGCGCGGGCTGCGCCTGCTGCGCCAGGCGCTGCAGACCCGCCGCAACATCTACGGCGTGCAACGCGGCGTGGCCCTGTACATAGGCCGGGGAGACGAGCAGGACATGGCCGTCTTCATCGACGCGCCGGCCTCGCACAGCGCACTGGACCGCCAGCTGCTCGAAGTCTTCTGCGCCAACCTGCGCACGCTGCTGCACAACCGCGGCCTGCTGGAGCGCCTGCACCAGTCCGCCTACTTCGACCCCCTGGTCTGCCTGCCCAACCGCGCCCACTTCGTGGAAAAAGTGGATGAATGCGTGTGGCGCGGCACGCAGGACCATGTGCTGGCCCTGGTGGACATCGACGACTTCAGCGCCACCAACGACGTGATGGGCCACCGCTTCGGCGACCGCCTGCTCGAAGCCATGGCCCGCCGCCTAGCCGGCGCCCTGCCCGCCGGCGTGCTGCTGGCGCGCGTGGGCTCGGACACCTTCGGCATCCTGGGCCCCACAAGGGAAGTGGCCCTGGGCCAGCTGCTGGACTGCGCGCGCCAGCCCCTGGCCGTGGACGGCGTGCCGCACAAGGTCTCGCTGACCTGCGGCTACGTGCACCTGCCCCGTGAACGCCAGGCCGGCACCGACCTGGTCAAGGACGCCACCATCGCCCTCAAGCGCGCCAAGCGCGACCACCGGGGCCAGCTGCTGGAGTACTCCGAGCACATGGGCATGGAGGCGCGCGACCGCGCCCTGCTGCTGTCCGACCTGCGCGCGGCCATCGACGGCGCCCAGCTCTTCCTGGTCTACCAGCCCCAGGTGGACCTGGAAACCCATGCCCTGGTCGGCCTGGAGGCCCTGCTGCGCTGGCCACGGCAGGACGGCAGCTTCGTGCCGCCCGACCGCTTCATTCCGGTGGCCGAACATTCGGGCCTCATCGTGCCGCTGGGCCAATGGGTGCTGGCCACGGCCTGCCGCACCATGCGCGAACTGCTGGACGCCGGCCGCGCGCCCCGGCGCATGGCCGTCAACGTCTCCACCGTGCAGCTGCAGGACCCGGGCTTCCTGCAGACGGTGCGCCATGCCCTGGCCGAGCACGGCCTGCAGGGCGCGCAGCTGGAGCTGGAGATCACCGAATCCGTCGCGGTCCTGCCCACCCAGCTGCTGCAGGCCACGCTCAGCGCCCTGCGCACGCTGGGCGTGACCATTGCCATCGACGACTTCGGCACCGGCTACTCCTCGCTGAGCTACCTGGAGCGCCTGCCGCTGGACCGCATCAAGATCGACCGCAGCTTCGTGCGCCAGCTTGGCGAATCACAGGAAGCGCGCATCGCCGAAATGATCGCCCAGCTGGGCCGCAAGCTCGGCCTGCAGGTACTGGCCGAAGGCATAGAGGACGCCAGCGCCTGGCAGGCCCTGCGCACCATGGGCTGCCAGGAGGGACAGGGCTATCACGTTGCCCGGCCCATGGACAAGGGCCAGTTGCTGGGCTGGCTGGGCCAGCGCAATGAAGCGCTTCAGCGGCAGCCTGGCACCTCTGAGTTCCCCTGAGGCGGGCAGGCCGCGTCCTGCTCCCTCCCTACCTACCTGCAAACCGCAGGAAACCCATGCCGCCTGGCCGCCCACACCACGGCCAGCGATGCGCCCAGCAGCGCCAGCAGCACGGGCGTGAAGGCGCCCACGCCCATGCGCGCCAGCAGCAGGCCGCCCACGATGCCGCCGCCGGCAATCGCCAGGTTCCAGGCCGTGACCAGCATGGACTGCGCCACGTCGGCGGCCTCGCCCGCCGTGTGGGCAATGGCGGTCTGCAGCAGCGTGGCGGCGCCGCCAAAGGCCAGGCCCCAGACGGCCACCGCCGCATACACCAGGGCCGGCGCATCTGCGGCCACGCCCAGCATCAGCGTGGACAGTGCAAACAGAGCAATGCTGGCCAGCGTGAGCGCGCGCAGGTGGCGGTCGATCAGCACGCCGGTGATCCAGATGCCCAGCACGGAGGTGGCGCCGAACACCAGCAGCACCAGGTCCGTGCGCGCGGCCATGCCCGCCTCCGCCAGGAAGGGCGCGATATAGGTGTAGAGAATGTTGTGCGCCAGCACGAAGGCCAGCACCACGAACAGCACGGGGCGCACGCCCGCCAGGGTGAACACGCGCCGCAGCGGCAGGTGGCGGCCTGCCGCCTGCCCCGCGAAGTCGGGCAGGCGGGCGCGCACCCAGACCATGAGCACCAGCGCCAGCACGCTCATGAGTCCGAAGCACAGCCGCCAGCCCACCAGTTGGCCCAGCACGGTGCCGGCCGGCACGCCCAGCGACAGCGCCAGCGGCGTGCCCACCATGGCAATGGCGATGGCGCGGCCCTTGAGATGGCCGGGCACCATGCGTGCCGCGTAGCCGGCCAGCAGCGCCCAAAGCAGCCCGGCCGAGACCCCCGCCAGAAAGCGCGCCACCAGGGTCAGCGCAAAGTGCGTGGACAAGGCCGTGACCGTGTTGGCGACGACAAAACCCGCGATCGCCGCCAGCAGCAGGGGGCGGCGGCGCATGCCCTGCGTGGCGGCCGTCAGCGGTATGGCGGCCACCAGGGAGCCTATGGCGTAGAGGGTGACGGTCTGGCCCACCCAGGCCTCGGTCACGGCCAGGCCCTGGGCCATCTGCGGCAGCAGGCCCGCCGGCAGCGCCTCCGTCAATATGGTGATGAAGGCTGCCATGGCCAGCGCCAGCAGGGAGGCAACGGGCAGACGGTCCTGGCTTGTTCCGTTCATTGCGGCTCTCCCGAAGCCCCGTGGACCTCACAAACCCCGTAGACCGCGTCGCGCAAATCGTTGACGAAGCGCCCCGACATGCCCTCGTACAAGGTGTTGGTGAAGGCCACGACACTGAGTTCCTGTGCCCGGTCCACGAACCAGGAATGCCCGTAGGCCCCGCCCCAGCGCCAGGTGCCCGCCGACTCGGGCGACGCGGCCAGCGCCGGATCGCGCAGCACGGAAAAGCCCAGTCCGAAGCCGAACCCGGGCGCATCGGGCAGCTCCAGCCCGCCCGTCTGGTCGCGCGCCATCTCGGCGACCAGCGCGTCGGGCAGGAGCGTTCCGCCGCCCTGGCGCAGGGCCTCCAGCAGGCGCAGGAAGTCGCCGGCCGTGCCGGCCATGCCCGCACCTCCCGAGGCAAAGGCCCGCGCATTGAAGATGCGGGCCGGGCTGAACGGGATGCCGATGGCACCCTCGAAGGGCGACACGGTCTCGCCCTCGGCCAGCGGATGGGGCTGCGGCACATCGCTGACATAGGCCGTGGCCACGCGCCGTGCGGCCAGCGCATCTGTCACGGCAAAGCCGGTATCGGCCATGCCCAGCGGCCCGGCCACAAGGTCGCGCACGGCCTGCTCCAGCGGCCTGCCGTGCACCTGTTCAATGAGGGCGCCCAGCACATCGGTGGCCAGCGAGTAGCCCCAGGCCGTGCCAGGCTCGTACCGCAGGGGCACGCTGGCGATGCGGCGCAGGTTCTCCGCCAGGCTGATGCCCGAGCCATCCATGCCGTCCGATACACCGGCCAGCGCATAAGGGCCCTGTGCGTCGGCCTCGAAGAAGCGGTAGCCCAGCCCCGCCGTGTGGCTGAGAAGCTGCCGCGCGGTGATGCGCGCCGGCCGGCCATCGGCCAGCCGGGGCCGGAACTGCGGCAGCCAGCGGTCCACGCCCTCATCCAGACCGAGCCGGCCCTGCGCCACAAGCACCAGGGCCGCCGCCGAAACAATGGGCTTGCTCGCCGAGGCCAGGCGGAACACCGCATCCACGGCCATGGGCAGCCCGCGCTCGCGGTCGGCCCAGCCTGCGGCCTGGCGGTGGACCAGCGCGCCGCCACGCGCCACCAGCACCACGGCGCCGACCAGGCGCTGCGCCTCAAGCGCCTGCCGGACCACGGCCTGGATGCGGTCGGACAGGGGCGAGTTCAACGGGGCTGCAGGCAGCGCAGCAGGTGCTGAAGGCGCTGCAGAAAGGGCAATCGTCATGGGAATTCCCGGGATCAATGAACAGGGTCCTGACGATAGAAAGCCCTCGATTAAAGAAAAAGTGGGGTAGATTTCCGGGTTATGCGGAGCTTTCTGTCCGCAATGAAGGAGTGGCCTTGGACAGCCTCAACGGTTTCCTGGTGTTCGTGCAGGTCGCCGAGACCCGCAGCTTCGTGGCGGCAGGCCGGCTGATGGGAGTCTCGGCATCGGCCATCGGCAAGAGCGTGGCGCGGCTGGAGGACCGGCTGGGCGTGCGCCTGTTCCACCGCAGCACGCGCAGCATCACGCTGACGGCCGAGGGCACGCTGTTCCTGGAGCGCAGCCGGCGCATCCTGGCCGAGATCGAGGCCGCACAGCTGGAGCTGTCGCAGGCCAGCGCCGCGCCGCGTGGCCGGCTGCGGGTCAGCCTGCCCCTGGTCAGCTCGCTGGTGCTGCCGGTGCTGGGAGAGTTCATGCGCGCCTATCCCGAGATCGAGCTGGACCTGGACTTCACCGACCAGCTGGTCGATGTGATCGAGGACGGCTTCGACGCCGTGGTGCGCACGGGCGCGCCCGCCGACTCACGCCTGTCCGCGCGCCGGCTGGGTGCCTTCGGCTACCTGCTGGTGGCCTCGCCCGGCTACCTGGCGCAGCGCGGCACGCCCCGGGTGCCCGAGGATCTGCTGCAGCACAGCTGCCTGCACTACCGCTACCCCCACAGCGGCAAGCTGGAGCCCTGGGTGCTGCGGCGCGCAGCGGGCGCGCCCGAGCTGCAGCTGCCCACCTCTATGATCTGCAACAACATCGAAACCCGGCTGTGCTTTGCGCTGCAGGGCCTGGGCATCGCCTACCTGCCGGAGTTCTCCATCCGCGAGCCGCTGGCCGACGGCCGGCTGCAGCCCGTGCTGGCGGACTGCATGGAGCACACCAACGTCTTCCACGTGCTGTGGCCCGCCAGCAGGCACCCCTCGCCCAAGCTGCGGGCACTGGTGGACTTCCTGTGCGCGCGGGTGTTTCCACAGGCGCAGCCCGGGCAGGTCCAGGACGCTGCCAGGACCGGGGCGCCCAAGACACCCAAGACACCCCAGACATCCGGGACGCGCAGATAGGCTGCGCGCCGGCTGCTGCCCTGACTTGCTGGCTATCGCGCGGGCCCCCATCTGAGTTAGCATGCTTATAGAGCGACGTATTCACAGAGTCATATCGGTTGCTCTGGCCCACCGGCAGGCAGGACCTGCGTCTCGAGCGCTGTGGCGTGCGGGGCGCTGTATCGGTGGGCCATTGCGGTTGACAGCTGGCGTTGCAGATCTTTTTTCTTGTCTCGCTGCGTTGCATGTCTTCTCGTTCCACCGCTATCCATCGTCCCGCCCTTTCCTCGCGCTCGCACGCAAGAACATCGTTGGCCGTCATTGCAGGCGTCTGCTTGATGGCGCTCGCAGCGGGGCTGTACTGGGCCGCGTTGCTGGCCAGCCACCAGTACATGCAGCGCTACACACAGGATCAGGCATGGCTGCGCGTCTCGCAGATGTCCCAGGCGGTTTCCGCGCAGGCCGGGACCATGCTGTCGGGCCTGAACTATTCCCTGCGGGACCTGGCCCAGGACTACGAGTCGGGTGACTCCGAGGCGTTCGGGCGGGCCGTCGCCAGCGTCCAGGAGGCCTATCCGCCCGGCACCATCGTCCAGGTGGCCGTGGCCGATGCGAAGGGCCAGGTGGTGTATTCGAGCCTGGCAGCCTCGGAGCCGCCTGCGCAGGGCGTGTCCATTTTCGACCGCGAACATTTCCAGGCGCATCTGAAGGGCCTGACGCAGGGAACCTTCATTGGCCGTCCGGTACAGGGACGGGTCTCCGGGCAATGGGGTATCCAGCTGAGCCGCGCCCTGCACCACCGTGGCGCGTTTGCGGGCGTGCTGGTGGTGTCGCTGTCGCCGCAGTACCTGTCGCGGCAGTTGCAGGCCATCTTCGACAGCCCGCGCGACGTGATCTTGCTGCTGCGCGAGGACGGCACCTATCTTGCACGCTCGCAGAACCAGGATCGGGTGCTCGGTCGCCAGTTGCCCGCGAAGCGGGTGGCGCTGTTTGCCCCCGATGTCACGCATGGCACCTACGAGGTGCTGGCGAGCACCGACGGAATACAGCGCATGTATGCCTGGAGCCGCGTCAGCGGCTTTCCGATACTGGTGAGCACGGGGCTGGACCACGAGGCCGTGTTCGGCCCGCTCAACGAGACCATACGGCAGAGCCTGTGGCGCAACGGCATAGGCACGCTGCTGATTTTTCTGGGCGGGATGCTGACGGCCTGGCTGGCGTTCCAGCGCTGGCGGGAGGAGGACCAGCGGGTCCAGTCCGAAGAGCGCTTTCATCTCCTGTCGCAGGAAGTGCCGGGCGGCCTGTTCCAGTACAGCTGGGACCCTGCCGGCCACTACGCTCTGTCGTTTGCCAACCCCGGCTTTTATGCCATGCACTGCATCGATCCGGATACGGCAGACACTGCCTTGCAGGACCTGGCACAGCGGGTTCATCCGGAAGATATCTCGGCGCTCAGGCGGTCCATCGACGAAGCGATGCGCAGCCAGGGGGACTGGGCCTGCAAGTACCGCGTACAGTCCGCCGATGGCTCCGTGCGCTGGCTGCAGGGCCATGCACGCCCGCAACGCACTGAAGACGCAACCGTGCTCTGGCATGGCTACATCCTCGATGTCACCCAGGACGAAAGCCTGCGCAAGGCGCTTCACGAGAGCGAGGAGCGGCTGCGGCTGACCATCGGTGCCGTGCGTGACGGACTTTGGCAGTGGGACCGCGAACACGACCAGGTGCTGTGGGATGCCCGCTGCTACCAGATGCTGGGCATGCCGGACCAGGCACTCGGTTCGTTCACCGTGGCCGGCTTCATGCATCTGCTGCACCCACTGGACCAGCCTCGCGTCCAGGAACGGCTCAGGCGCCACCTCGAACACGGCGACCCATTCCGTGTCGAGATGCGCATAAGGCAGGCCGATGGCTCCTGGCGATGGATCGAATCGCGCGGGGAAGTGACCCTGCGCGATGCCGACAACAAGGCACTGCGCATGCTGGGAATGCACACCGATATCCAGGAACGGGTGGAGCAGACCCATATGGTGAGCGCCCTGCTGGAGCGCGGAAGCGCCCTGGTGCTTGTCGCCAGCCATCGCCGCAGCATCGTCTACGCCAATGCCCGGGCAGCCGAGTGCTTCGGCCTTGCCGCGGGCGCGCTCGAGCCGCAGTGCTCATTCCAGCAGCTGCATCCGTCCAGCGACAGTTTCGACAGCTTCGCATCGCTGTACGAGCGCCTGAGCCTGAAGGGCACGGTGCGTACCGAGTGGGCACTGAAGGTCAAGGGTGGCCACATGCGCTGGTTCGACATGCAGGGCGCACTGCTGGACCCCGAAGATCCCCAGGGCAATGTGATCTGGACACTGTTCGACGTAGATGCCCGCCATCAGGCGGAAAGCGCATTGCACCAGGTACAGCAGCGGCTGGAGGCCATCATCGAGAAATTTCCGTCGGGCATCCTGGTGACCGACGATGCGGGGCAGTGCATCAGGGCAAGCAACGCAATGCTGGTGGACCTGTTCGAGCTGCCGCTGTCCGCCACGGACCTTGTGGGGAAAAGCCTGCAGACCTTGCTGTCCTATTTGCCCCCGGCCATGGCAACGGCCTTGCAGCCTGCACCGCAACCGGGGGCAGGCGCCCTGTCGCAACGAACGATCTTTGCCCTGTCCAACGGCCGCCATATAGAAACGGAGCTGCTGCCGCTTCGCAGGCAGGAGCGACTGCTTGGCTACTGCTGGGTATTCCACGACGTGACCGACTACAAGAGGCGCGAAACGCAGCTCGAAGCCCTGGCATTGACCGATGCGCTCACGGGTGCCAGCAACCGGCGGGCCTTCATCACGCGCATGGAGTCGGAGCTGGAGCACCTGCGCCTGGGACTGAGCCATCCGTCGGCACTGATCATGCTGGATATCGACCATTTCAAGCGCGTCAACGACAGCTTCGGCCATGGCGTGGGCGACGAGGTGCTCAGGCATCTGGTGATCGCGGTGTCCAAGCAGCTGCGCCAGGGCGACATGCTGGGCCGCCTGGGCGGCGAGGAATTCGCCGTCTTGCTGACGGACGTGGACGCCCCGACCGCACTGCGGCGCGCGGAGAACCTGCGTGAGGCCGTGGCGGCGCTGGCCGTGTCCGTACAGGGCCAGGACAGCCCGATCCGCTTCACCGTGAGCCTGGGCGTATGCCTCATGGACGAGGGCGAGGCATCGGTCGAGCGCTGCCTGGAGCGGGCCGACGCCGCCATGTATTTCTCCAAGCGCAATGGCCGCAACCGCACCACATGCTGGACGCCCGATACCCCCGTGATTTCAGACGCCAAGTGAACGCGATGCCAGTGCCGCGACACGCCCGCACGCCCGGGCAAGGCGATGTGTCAGCTACCCGGCCGCCTCACTCATCGCCGGGCACTCCGTAGCTGGGCGCGGCCGTGGGATCGATGGCGCGCGTCTGGTAGTCCTGCATCTGCGGCGCGTAGGCGGCCCAGAGGCTTTGCAGCGCGCCGATGGGATCGTGCTCGGACCAGTCGACGCGCAGGTCCGCCATGGGCCAGCTGTGCTCTCCCGCCACCTTGAGCGCGGCCGAATGCACGGGCCCGGCCTCGCCGCCCGCGGCCATGGCGGCCTGCATGGCGGCCAGCAGGCGCTCGGCCAGCGGCAGCGCCGCGCTGCGCTCGAAGGCCGGCACCATGGCCTCGATGGTGCGTTCGCTGGCCAGCAGGTTGCCGGCCGCCACGCACTGCCGCCCCACGGCGCTGGTGAAGATGCCCAGGGCCTGGCTGCCGCTGAAGACGCCGGCGCGGCCCTGCGCGTCCACCACGGTGACTTGGCGGTACTGGGGCCAGCTGCCGTCGTCCAGCGCCTGGCGCAGCGCGGCCTGGGGGTCGGCGCCCTGCTCCAGCAGGTCCAGCACGCGCGGGCCCAGGGCGGGCAGCGTGATGTTCTGCGTGGACACCACGCCCACGCCCGCGCGCACCCAGGGGCAGCGCGCGCCCACCGCAATGCTGGACGAGCTGATGGCCACGCCCAGCTGCCCGGTGCGCTCGCAGCGCCCCACAATCGAAAAAGTCATGGTTTCTTCCTCCTGCCGATGCAGCTGTACCAGGTGCTTGCTTTGGTTGACGCTCAGGCGCTGGCCGGCGGCTGCCAGTCATCGGGGATGACCGCGATCACGTCGATCTCCATCAGCCACTGCGGCTGCCCCAGGGCCGAGATGCACAGCCCCGTGGAGATGGGAAACACGCCCTTGAGCCACTTGCCCACTTCCCGGTAGACAGGCTCGCGGTAGCGCGGGTCGATGATGTAGGTGGTGGTCTTGACGATGTGCGACAGGTCGCTGCCCGCTTCCTCCAGCAGCTGCTTGACGTTCTTCATCGCCTGCTCGGCCTGCTTTTGCGGATCGCCCAGGCCGACCAGGTTGCCCTCGAAATCGGTGCCGATCTGGCCGCGCACATAGACGGTGTTGCCGGCGCGCACGGCCTGGCACAGGTCGTTGTCCAGCGACTGGTTGGGATAGGTGTCCTTGGTGTTGAACATGCGGATGCGGGTATGGGTGGGCATGGTCTGGCTCCTCTGCAGGGGGTGGATGGGAAGGTGTCTCAGAGCGCGCTACCTGCTACCTGCTGCGGGCAGCGGCGTCGTAGTCGCTGTAGCGGCGCTGCTTGGCGATGTGGTCGGCCACGAACTTGGCGTCATGCCACACGCCCCAGATGAAGGACGAGCCACGGCGCGACAGCCAGGGCAGGCCCAGGAAGTAGATGCCGGGCTCATGGCCCACGCCGCGGTGGTGGCGTGGCTTGCCGCCGGGCTCGAAGCTGTCCACCTGCAGCCAGCTGAAGTCCACCCTGTAGCCCGTGGCCCAGATGATGGAGGTGATACCTGCGGCGGCCAGGTCGAGTTCGCGCAGCGGATGGCGCACGCACTCGGGATCGGGCAGGCGCCTGCGCGCCTCGGGCTCCTCGGGCAGGTCCAGGCCGTTGCGGCGGATGTAGTCGTCGGCCGCATCCAGCATGGCCAGGTAGTTGGCGTCGCCGTTGGCGATGTTCTCGGCCAGGTCGTCCCGGAAGCGCACACTGCCATCGGCGAAGGACTCGGTCAGCCCCACCAGGGTGATGCCCTGGTGGCCCAGCGCGCGAAAGTCCACGGTGTGGCCGCCGCGCGCGCCGCTGACGGCAATGGTCACATGCTCGCGGCCGGGCTTGGCAATGGCCGCATCCCATTCGCCCAGCACGCCCAGCCACCAGCAGAAATCACGGCCGCGGTAGGCACGCGGCGGCCGGTCATGGGCGCCTACCGAGAGAAACACCTTGCGGCCCGCGCGCTGCAGTTCATCGGCAATCTGCACGCCCGAGGAGCCTGCGCCCACCACCAGCACGGCGCCTTCGGGCAGCTGCGCGGGGCGGTGGTAGTGCGCGGAATGGATCTGCAGCAGGCGGCCATCGGCGGGCGCAGCCGGCGCAGCCGGCGCTATCGGCGGGATCACCGGCACCTGGAACGGCCCCGTGGCCGCGATCACGTTGCGGGCCTCGATCACGCCCTCGGACGTTTCCACCGTGAAGCCCGGCCGGCCCTGGTTGCGCGTGACCCGCCTGACCTCCACACCGGTGCGCACGGGCGCCTTGATCTGGCGGACATAGTCCTCGAAGTAGTCGGCCACCTCGTCCTTGCCGGGAAAGCCGTCGCGGTCGCCCTTGAACTCCAGGCCCGGAAAGCGGTCATGCCAGGCCGGCCCGTTGGCCACCAGCGAGTCCCAGCGCCCCGTGCGCCAGGCCTGGGCGATGCGCTGGCGCTCCAGCACCAGGTGCTCTACGCCAAGCTGGCTCAGGTGTTCGCTGGCCGCGATGCCGGCCTGCCCGGCGCCGACCACGAGCGTGTTGATGGTTTGGATTTCAGCTGTCATGGTGTGGGTCTCTCAGGAAAAAAAGGCGCAGGCCGTCCCGCATCGGCGCGGTGCCGCTGCCTGGGTGTGGTCCGCAACAAAAAAGGGAAGGAGGTGAAGGCCGCCCGTGCGGCGCTACAGGTACAGGTGCTTCACCACGTCGTTGGCCAGCAGCTCGCTGGCCGTGCCCGAGGCCACCAGCTGGCCCTTGAGCAGCAGATAGCCGGTGTGGGCGATGGACAGCGCCGCCTCGGCGTTCTGCTCGATGAGCAGCACGGTGATGCCTTGGCTGTGGATGCGCTGCACCGTCTCGAAGTACTCCTCGATGAGCTTGGGCGACAGCCCCAGCGTGGGCTCGTCCATCACCACCAGGCGCGGCTCGCCCATGAGTACGCGGCCCAGCGCCACCATGGCCTGCTCGCCGCCGGACAGGGTTCCCGCCGCCTGCGACAGGCGCTCGCCCACCCGGGGGAACAGGGCCACCACGCGCTCCAGCGCCTGGGCAAAGCCCTGCTGCGGGCGCAGCGCGTCGTGGCCGATCTTCAGGTTCTCCTGCACGGTCAGCTCGGCAAACAGGCGCCGCCCTTCGGGCACGAAGCCCACGCCCAGGCCGGCCAGGTCCTCGGTGCGCATGCGCGCCAGCGGCTGGCCCATGACACGGATGGCGCCGTGGTGCACGGGCAGCAGGCCCGCGATCGCCTTGAAGGTGGTGGTCTTGCCCGCGCCGTTGGGGCCCAGCAGGCAGACGATGCTGTGCTCGGGCACCTGCAGCGAGACCTGGTTGAGCATGTTCACCACGCCATAGCGCGTGCTGATGGAGTCCAGTTCAAGCATGGCTGGCCTTTCTGCCCAGATAGGCTTCCTGCACGCGCGGCAGCCGGCGCACCGCCTCGAAGCTGTCGTCGCCGATCTTGCGTCCGTAGTCCAGCACCATCACGCGGTGCGGCAAGGTGGCGATGAGCCGCATGTCGTGCTCGATGATGATGAAGCCCAGCGCCGGATTGCCTTCGCGCAGGCGCTGGATGTCGGCGATCAGCGCATCGGTGTCGCGATCGTCCATGCCGCTGGAGGGCTCGTCCAGCAGCACGATGCGGGGCTCGGCGGCCAGGGCGCGCGCAATCTCCAGGCGGCGGCGGTCGGCCTGCGGCAGGCTGCTGGCCAGCACGTTGCGGCGCTGGTGCAGGTCGCTGGACACGCTTTGCAGCAGCGCGCAGGCGCGCTCGGCGCAGCGCTTCATCTCGGCGCGCGAGACGGCCGGGCGCAGCAGCGCGGTGAGCACGCCGCAGCGGGTGCGCGCGTGCATGCCGATGATCACGTTGTCCAGCACGCTCAGCGAGCCGAACAGCCGGCTGGTCTGGAAGGTGCGCGCAATGCCGGCGCCCGCGATGTCGTGCGCGGCCATGCCCTTGAGCGAGCGGCCTTGCAGCAGCACCTCGCCCTCGGTGGGCTGGTAGATGCCGGTCAGCAGGTTCAGCAAGGTGGACTTGCCCGCGCCGTTGGGCCCGATGATGCCCAGCACCTCGCCCGCCGCCAGGTGGATGTCCACGCCCTGCACCGCCGTCAGGCCGCCGAAGCGCATGGTCAGGCCACGCCCCTCAAGGACCAGCGGGCCTGCGGGCGCGGCATGGTGGGTGGGATGGG
>NZ_WUMG01000056.1:0-40238 GCF_009827015.1 Delftia sp. CH05
CCCCTTTCCCATGCCCCGCCTGCACGCCCCCAGCAAGGAAGACAGCCGCCTGCTGCCGCCTTTTTCCGCCCTGCCGGAACGCTGCATCCACGTGCCCGCCACCGACGCCGAATTCGCGGCCGCCCGCGCCGCGCTGATGGCCGCGCCCGTGCTCGGCTTCGATACCGAGAGCAAGCCTCTTTTCCACGCCAGCCAGACCGACACCGGCCCCCATGTGGTGCAACTGTCCACCTGCGACCAGGCCTGGCTGCTGCAGCTGCACCATACGCAGGCACGCGCGCTTGCGGCCGACGTGATGGCCAGCGAGGCCATCTGCAAGGCCGGCTTCGGGCTGGACCATGACCGCAGCGCGCTGCCCGCGCGCCTGGGCGTGGCGCTGAACAACGTGATCGACCTGGACCGCGTGTTCAAGCGCCATGGCTACGCCAGCTCGGTAGGCGTGCGCGCGGCCGTGGCCCTGGTGCTGGGGCAGAACTTCCAAAAGTCCAAGAAGATCTCCACCTCCAACTGGGCTGCACCGCAACTGAGCCTGGCCCAGCGCCACTATGCTGCCAACGACGCCCACGGCGCCGCCATGGTGCATGCCGCGCTGCCGGGCTGGGAGCTGCGCCAGCCGGCACCGGCCCAGCGGCCTTCCAGGCCTGCGCTTGAACCGCGCGGGCCGCGCGAGTCCAGCGCCCCGCAGACGCCGCAGACAACGCGTCCGCCCCGCACTGCTCGCCTGCTGCAGGCTGCGGTCGCGCCGGCCAAGTCCTAGAGCGTTTCCTCTTCCTTCACCAGCCGCACCCGGTCCCGGCCTGCGCGCTTGGCCTCGTAGAGCATGGCGTCGGCACGCGCGAGCGCCTGCTCCAGCGTCTGGCCCGGCGCCATCCAGGCCACGCCGAAGCTGGCGGTGATGCGCACCTCGTCGGGCAGCCCGCTGAAGCCCATCAGGCGCAGCTGGGTCTGTATGCGCCGGGTGATCGACTGCACGGCCAGCGGGTCCGCACGCGGCAGCAAGGCCACGAACTCTTCCCCGCCAAAGCGGGCCACCAGGTCCTGCTGGCGCGTGCTGCGCAGCAGCAGTCGCGCAAAGCGCTGCAGCACTTCGTCACCGGCCGCGTGGCCCCAGCCGTCGTTGACCCGCTTGAAATGGTCCAGATCACAGACCAGCACGGCGGCTGAAAGCTGAGGGTGCTCGGCCCGCCGGCGCTGCACCTCCTCCTTGAAGGCGCGCCGGTTCAGAAGCCCTGTCAGCGGATCGCGGTCGCGCTCCTCATGCAGCTCCTGCACGGTGTCGCGCACCGCCGCCGCCAGGAACACAATGGCGAACAGCAGGCCGAACACCAGCAGGCTCAGCTGCTTCGCCAGGCACGCGGAAGAAACGCCCAGCCATTCACTGGCCGCGTCGGCCGGTGGCGAGGCGCCAGGCGGTGTCAGCCACAGCGCACGAACGAAAAAGCTCAGCGCAAAGACCACGAACACCCCCAGCAGCAGCCGGTCCCAGTCCGTACCGGGATGCCTGCGCGGCAAACGCCACAGCGGCAGGGCCAGTTGCAGTCCCAGGCCGAAATTGAGCACATGCTGGCGCGCCTGCGCATCGGGAACGACCCAGGCGTAGTAGCCCAGCACCGCCAGCACTGCGCTGCCAAAGACAGCCGCCAGCGGCGCATCCGGTCGCACGCCCTGGCGCATGGCCATGGCCTCGGTGATGAACCAGGCCGCACACAGCTGCAGCGCGGCCGTGGCCAGCGCATTGACGGGCACGGCCGCAGGCCGCTCCAGGACCTGCAGCAGCAGCGCCAGGCTGAATCCGGTGAAGGCGAGGGACATGCTGCGCAATTCGCGCCGGGCACGCAGATGCCGCCAGCAGACATAGAAACAGCCGGCCAGCAGCGAGGTGCACAAAGGCACCGCCAGCACCAGAAAATGTCTTGCTGTCAACGTCACCATCAACTCCCGAATGGAGTCTAGCGATCAGGTCACGTTACAACACGTTGTTAACAAAAATACACATTCACTCACGATCCTGGCAAAGCCAGGCCGGACATATCTGCGCGCGGCAGAGGAGCAACCGGTCTGCGGCGTATATGTTCGTAACCAACGCATCGTTGGGCACCGGAGGCCGGCACGCCACAATGCCAACCGTCCTCCGCTTGTAAAACCTCAGGACTTACGCAAACAGGATGCGGGAACGCGCCGCTGCCCATGGCAAATGGCCCGCCCTGCCCTTCTTGCGTAAGCCGTCACCAGAAAGGCAATCTTCCATGCGCATCGAAACCCTGGCCGTCCACGCCGGCTACTCGCCCGACCCCACCACCAAGTCGGCCGCCGTGCCCATCTACCAGACCGTGGCCTATGCCTTCGACAGTGCACAGCATGGCGCCGACCTGTTCGACCTCAAGGTGGCCGGCAACATCTACACGCGCATCATGAACCCCACCACCGACGTGCTGGAAAAGCGCGTCGCGGCGCTGGAAGGCGGCATTGCCGCCGTGGCCGTGGCCTCGGGCATGGCCGCCATCACCTATGCCATCCAGGCCATCGCGGAGGCAGGCGACAACATCGTCTCGGCCAGCACGCTCTACGGCGGCACCTACAACCTGTTCGCCCACACCTTCCCGCAGCAGGGCATCACCGTGCGCTTTGCCGATCCGCGCGACCCGGCCAGCTTCGCCCAGCACATCGATGAGAAGACCAAGGCCATCTTCATCGAGTCCATCGGCAACCCGCTGGGCAATGTCACCGACATCCGCGCCCTGGCCGACGTGGCCCACGCCCATGGCGTGCCGCTGATCGTGGACAACACCGTGCCCAGCCCCTACCTGCTGCGCCCCATCGAGCATGGCGCCGACATCGTGGTGCACTCGCTGACCAAGTACCTGGGCGGCCACGGCAACAGCGTGGGCGGCGCCGTCGTGGACAGCGGCAAGTTCCCCTGGGCCGAGCACAAGGCCCGCTTCAAGCGCCTGAACGAGCCCGATGTCAGCTACCACGGCGTGGTCTACACCGAGGCCCTGGGCGAGGCAGCCTACATCGGCCGCGTGCGCGTGGTGCCGCTGCGCAATACCGGCGCCGCACTGTCGCCGCACAACGCCTTCCTCATCCTGCAGGGCATCGAGACGCTGGCCCTGCGCATGGACCGCATCTGCGAGAACACCCAGAAGATCGCCGAGACGCTGCAAAGGCATCCCAAGATCGAATGGGTGCGCTACGCCGGCCTGCAGGACCATCCCGACCACGCCCTGGTGAAGAAGCAGCTGGGCGGCCGCGCCTCGGGCATCCTGTCGTTCAGCCTCAGGAACGGCAGCGGCGACAGCGACACCCGCGCCGCCGGTGCGCGCTTCCTGGATGCGCTGCAGCTGTTCACGCGCCTGGTCAACATCGGCGACGCCAAGTCCCTGGCCACGCACCCGGCATCGACCACGCACCGCCAGCTCGACGCCGAGGAACTGGCCAAGGCCGGCGTCACCGAAGGCATGGTGCGCCTGTCCGTGGGCATTGAGCACATCAGCGACCTGCTGGCCGACCTGGAGCAGGCGCTGGACAAGGTCTGAGACGCCCTCAGCGCCTGCGCGAGCGCTCGCGCAGTTCCTGCGAGGAATAGAAGATCAGCGGGTCCGGCGTGCGCTGCGGATTGGCGCAGGGCTCGATGGCATGGCCGCGCGGCGGGGCGCAGCGGGCCAGGTCACGCAGCTGGGCCTGGGTTCGTTCGGCATGGCGCGCGGCGGTCTCTCCTTCGGAGGGGCGGCTGCCGGGCACGATCAGGCGCAGCTCCATCTTGCGGATGGCCGGCTCCACGGCGTAGGTGCCCTGGAACTGCAGCACCACGCGGCGCTCGGGCAGGTCCACCGTGGCCAGCACGGCACGCATGGGCACGGGAATCATCGCTCCCGACTGGTAGCGCACCAGCACGAAGGGCGCAAAGGGCTTGGGCAGCTTCAGCGCCAGCGTCTGGCCCTTGCCGTTTCCATTGCCGTTACGCGCATCGGCACGCACGCGCAGCTGTCCGCCATCGGGCAGATAGCGGTCCAGCCGCCAGCCGGTGGCCACGCGCTGCGCGCCCACACAGGGCGCGTAGTAGTACTCGGTGGGGTCGGCATCCTTGCCCGTGTACAGCATCTGGGCGCCTTCATGCTCGGTCAGCGTCTTGATGGCCGCATCGGCGCCATCCGCCTGGGCGCCGACCAGCGTGCCGCCGCGCACGAACACGCCCGTATACGGGAACCAGGTGGTGCGCTGGTTGGCCACGGCGCCATAGGGCTTGCATTCGGTGGACATGCTCTGGTCCTGCATGTCGGCATGCGGGGCGACGGGCTCGCCGCCTTGGCCGCCGCCCTGGTCGGCCAGGGTCAGGCGGCCATCGGACTCGATGGTGAAGGTGGCCTTGGCCACCATGGAGTAGTAGCGGCCGGCTGCGTCTTCGCCGATCAGCAGCAGGCTGGGCAGGGGCGTAAGGTTGGCCACCTCGGGCTCGGCGCGCGGCGTGTCGGCCGGGGCCTGGGCAGGCACCTGGGGCCGGGGCTGCTCCTGTGGCTGGCTGGGCGCCGGAGCCTGGGGCGGCGCAGTGGCGCAGCCGGCAAGGACCAGGGACAGCGGCATGGCAAGAACAAGCGAACGCAACAACATGGAACTCCCTCGGATCATTGAGGCCGACGATGCTACTGCATGCACCGGCGGGCGGCGCAATGCATGGGGATGCGGCAGGGGCAGGCTCAAGCCGGATCCCGCGCCAGCCGCAGGCCGGTCATCTGCCAGCGCGCCTGCGTGGGAAAGAAATTGCGGTAGCTGGCGCGCGCATGGCCTGGCGGCGTGAGGCAGGAGCCGCCCCGCAGAACATACTGGTTGACCATGAACTTGCCGTTGTATTCACCCACGGCGCCCTCCGCGATCTGGAAGCCCGGGTAGGCGCCGTAGGCGGACTGGGTCCATTCCCAGACCTCGCCCAGCGCAAGGCTGCCGGGCTGCATGGCGCGCGGGTGCACGGGGCCGGGAGGCTCGTCGTGCTCGGGGCGCTGCGCCATGGGCGCGGCAAAGGCCGCCTCCCATTCCGCCTCGGTAGGCAAGCGCGCGCCGGCCCAGCGCGCATAGGCGTCGGCCTCGAAATACGAGATGTGGCAGACGGGGCGGCGCCCGTCCAGCGCCAGCGCGCCATGCAGGCTGAACTCCTGCCACGTGCCGTCCGATGCGCCATCCAACGCGCCGCCTGCATTGCGCCGCCAGTACCAGGGATGCTCCAGTTGCTGCGCGCAGCGCCAGTCCCAGCCTTCGGCCAGCCACCACTGCGGCTGGGCATAGCCGCCGTCCTCGACGAAGCGCAGGAACTCGGCATTGCTCACGGGCCGCTGCGCGATCTCGCAGCCTTGCACAAACACCTCGTGGCGCGGGCGCTCGTTGTCGAACGCAAAGCCCTCGCCGCCATGGCCCACGGCATGCATGCCACGCGGCACGGTCTGCCACTGCAGCGGGGCAGGCGTTCCATCTGCCGGCCCAGGCGCAGGCATGCCCTCTTCCTGCTCTCGATAGGCAGGCCACAGCGGGTGGCACGACAGCAGGTGCTTGATGTCGGTCAGCAGCAGTTCCTGGTGCTGCTGCTCATGCTGCAGGCCCAGCTCCAGCAGCGCGGCCAGCCGCGCAGGCGGCTGCGTGCCCCAGTCCTCGAACATCTGCAGCATGCGCTGGTCCACCGCCTCGCGGTAGGCCAGCACCCGCGCCAGCGAGGGCCGGGTCAGCAGCCCGCGCTGGGCACGCGGATGCCGCGCACCCACCTGCTGGTAGTAGGAGTTGAACAGCACGCGGAAGTCGGGATCGAAGGGCGGCACGCCGGGCGCGTGCTCGGCCAGGACAAAGGTCTCGAAGAACCAGGTGGTATGCGCCAGATGCCATTTGGCAGGGCTGGCATCGGGCATGGACTGTACGCAGGCATCCTCGGCGGACAAGGGGGCGGCCAGCAGCACGGTGGTCTGGCGCACGGCCTCGTAGCGCTGCACCCAGCGGAAGACGGCGGGCATTTCACGCATGGGCATGGATCACGGCAAACCACTGGCGCTCATCGGTCCAGACCTGGCAGGCCCCGAAACCCGCACAGGCCAGCATGTCCAGGAAGTCGGGCAGCGGGTATTTGTAGCTGTTCTCGGTGTGTATGGTCTCGCCGGCCGCGAAGTGACGCAGCCCCTGGGGCCAGCCCACGATCAGCGGGCGCCGCGCGCGCAGGTGCATTTCGATGCGCGAGTGCTCGGTGTTGAAGAAGGCCACATGTTCCCAGTCGCCCTCGTTGAAGTCGCTGCCCAGCAGGTGGTTCACATGGCTGAGCAGGTTGAGGTTGAAGCGCGCCGTCACGCCCTGGGCATCGTCATAGGCAGGCTCCAGCCACTGTATGGGTTTGGGCAGGTCTATGCCGATCAGCAGCCCACCGTCGTCGCTGAGCAGGGCCCGCATCTGGCCCAGCATGCGCTGGGCCTGTTCAGGGTCGAAGTTGCCTATGGACGAGCCCGGGTAGAACAGCAGCCGGCCGGCCTGCGGGATATAGGGCGGCAGGGCCAGCGGCTCGGTGATGTCGGCCGTGACGGCATGGGCCTGCAGCTGCGGAAACTCCTCGGCCAGGCGCCGCACGGACTGGCGCAGGAAGGCGTCCGCAATGTCCACGCCCACGAAGTGCCGTGGACGCAGGCTGCGGCACAGGCCGCGCACCTTTTCGCAGTTGCCGGCACCCAGCTCGATCAGCACCTCGCTGCCGCGCAGGGCCTCGGCCATGGCCGGACCGGAGTCGGCCAGGATGGCAGCCTCGGTGCGCGTGGGGTAGTACTCGGGCAGCCGCGTGATCTGCTCGAACAGGTCGCAGCCGCGTGAGTCATAGAGAAACTTGGGCGAGACCCGCGCCTGCGGCTGCATCAGCCCGTGCTGCAATTCGGCCAGGGTTGCTCGCAGGGCGCTGTCTGCCAGCTCCGGCGCAGCCTCTCTCCTGCCACCTTCGGCCGGTGTGCGCGGAGCCGAAGGCAGGGGCAGGGGCACGCGCTGGGCGCGCGACGCCAATGGAGGGGAAGACACGGAATGATCGTGGGCATACAGCATGGTGGGGGCCTCGCGTTGTGCGCCGACCGCCTCAGCATGGTGAATGCCGCGCCCCCGCCTTGCAGCGGGGAGCGGTCGCCAAGGGGGCGGGCAGCCAGAATGAAGCCTGCAAACTGGCGTCCCGCCTCGCAAGGCGCGCGCCGACAGGCCGAGGCACCAGCCTAGGCGCCCGCCCCAGGCACGCGGGTAGGACAGTTTCCAGCGAGCGTGTCTTTTTCATGACCTGCAGATCTGGTGCGCTGCAGCATGCCGGACGAAAAAAATCCGGTATGCCGCGAACGGCATACCGGACCAAGTACCCATCCTTGCCTCACTACGCGCTGCCGGATGAAGCAGCGCGTGCCTCGCTCATGATCCGAAGATCAGAAGCGATAGCCCAGTCCCACGCCAACCAGCACGGGGTTCACCTTGAAGGTGCCCACCTTGGTGCCGCCAGCGCGCACGTCCGTCTCGATGAAGACCTTCTTCACGTCGAAATTCAGCGACCAGTTCTTGTCCAGCGCATAGTCGAAGCCGATCTGCAGCGCGCCGCCAAAACTGTTCTTCTTGATGGAGGGGTTCAGCGCGGCCTGCACGGCGGGATCGAAGTTCACGCTGGAAAAGCGCGTGAAGTTGACACCGGCGCCCACGTAGGGCTTGAACGCGCCGAAATTGGTGAAGTGGTATTGCGCCAGCAGCGTGGGCGGCAGGTGCTTGAGGCTGCCGATCTGACCCAGGCCGTTGGCACGCAGGTCATGCTTTTGCGGGTAGGTCAGCACCAGCTCGGCCGCGATGTTGGGCGTGAAGAAGTAGGACACGTCCAGCTCGGGCATCCACTTGTCATTGATCGACAGGCCCAGGCCCGTGCTGTCCTTGTTGACGCTGTCCAGGTGGACGGCGCGCACGCGCACCATCCAGGGGCCTTCGGCCTGCTGCGCAAAGGCGGCACCCGACGACAGGGCGCAAACGGCAGCAACGGCGAGCAGAGTTCTTTTCATGATGGAGAGTCTTGGAGTAGCCCGGGGCAAATCCCGTAGCTGTATTGCAGCAGGGGCAGGCAAGGCCGGTCTTGTCCTAGCTCAAATCCGAAGGTGGGCGCCGTCGCATGGCCGGATCGCGTTGGATGCATGCAACGCATTGCGCGGCAGGCCAGTTGCGGCCAGGCTGCAGCCATTGCTCAAATAGAATGCGAATCATTATCAAATCCGCTTCCCCAGGAACCCGCTCCATGGCCGCCGCGCCTTCGCACCCCGATATCGCCCTGCTCTACAGCGACCACCACGGCTGGCTGGTGGGCTGGCTCAGGCGCAGGCTGGGCAATCCCTGCGATGCGGCCGACCTGGCCCAGGACACCTTCATTCGCGTGCTGGGCAAGCCCCAGTCCCTGCATGGCGTGCGCGAGCCGCGCGCCTGGCTCACCACCATCGCCAACGGCCTGGTCGTGGACCACACACGCCGCGCCGCGCTGGAGCGCGCCTGCCTGGACGCCATCGCCAGCCTGCCCGAGCCGCTGGCGCCCTCGGCCGAGGAGCGCCATCTGCTGATCGAATCCCTGGTGCGCATGGACAACCTGCTGGCCGGCCTGCCGCCCAAGGCCCGCAGCGCCTTTCTGCTCTCCCGCCTGGAAGGCCTGAGCTACCCGGAAATCGCCCTGCAGCTGGGCGTGTGCCTGAGCTCCGTCGAGAAATACATGGCCACCGCCATACGCCACTGCCTTGCCCTGCGCAGGGAACTGACGGCGTGAGCACAGACCAGGCCCCCCAGGCGCTGGAACAGGCCATTGCCTGGGCCGTGCGGCTGGCCTCCGGCACGGCCACCGATGCCGACCGCGCCGCCTGCCAGGCATGGCGCAGCAGCCACGCCGCGCACGAACAGGCCTGGCAACAGGTCCAGGCTGTCGAGGCCCAGTTCGCCCTGCCCGCCGGCCAGGCGGGCCTGGCCCACGGCGTGCTGCGGTCCGCCGGCCCAGGGCCGGCGCGAGGCCGGCGCGCAAGCCTGCAGCGGCTGCTGTTCCTGGGCCCCGCTGCCCTGCTGCTGGGATCCATGGCTTGGCGCTGGGCTGCACCGCGCGAGCAGATCGCGCTGGACACGGCCATCGGTGAGCGCCGCAGCACGCTGCTGGCCGACGGCAGCCGCCTGCACCTGGCACCGGACACGCTGGTGCAGGTGGATTTCACCTTGCTGCGCCGCGTGGTCCGCCTGGCACGCGGCGAGATCTTCATCGACACCGGCAGCGACCCGCGCTCCCTCGCGGGCCGACGCTCCTTCTGGGTGGAAACGCCGCTGGCCCGCTTCGAGGCCCTGGGCACCAGCTTCGGCGTGCGCCACGAAAAACACCCGGACACGGCCACGCGCCTGTACGTCACCGAGGGCCGCGTGGCCATCCATGTCAGGGCGCTGGACGGCACTGCGCCAGGCACCCTGGACGCCATCGTCGCCACCTCCGGCGAAACCCATGTGCTGCACGCCGGCCAGCACCGCCCTGTGCGCCTGCCCGACGAAGGCCTGGTGCCCGACGCATGGACCGACGGCGTACTGGTCGCCCGCCGCATGCGCCTGGACGCCTTCGTGACCGAGCTGTCACGCCAGACCGGCATGCCCATGGAATGTGCCGACGACGTGGCTGCCCTGCGTGTTTCAGGCGTATTCCAGCTGGACGGCCCGGATCCGGCGGGTCGTGCGCTGGCCGCCATTGCCCGCACGCTGCCTGTGCGTGTGGAGCGCGGACAAGGTGCAGCCAGCGGTGCCCGCAGCGCCATGCGCCTGGTCAAAGCCTGAGCCGGAATTTTTTTCAGGCAGTCATTACGGGTTTCACACCGCCCGTTCGGCATAGGAGCAAAGACATCGCTTTTTCCTTTGCCGCTTCTCAAGGACTGCCTCCATGCCCAGCCTGCCCAGCACCCGCCGCGCCGCCCATCCACCCTCGTGCACACGCCCCACGGCGCTGGCTGCACAGGCCTTGATGCTGGGCCTGTTGATCACGCTGGGCCTGCCCATGACCGCCCTGGCCCAGAGCCCGGGCTCCGCCCCGGATGCCAGATCCATCCGGTTCGACCTGCCGGCCGGTGAACTGGAGACCAGCCTGCACAGCCTCGCGCGCCAGGCAGGCATCACCCTCTCGTTCGATCCAGCCCTGGTCCAGGGCCGACAGTCGGCGGCGCTGAGCGGTACGCGCGGCGTGCACGAAGGGCTTGCCGCCCTGCTCGCCCCGCACCAGCTGCAGGCCACGCGCACGGCCGAAGGCGGCTGGGCCGTGCACCGTGCGCGGCCCGGGGCCGCGGCCGAGCATGCGCTGCCCACCGTGAACGTGCTGGCCGATGCCGAGCATGAAAGCGCCTGGGGCGCCGTGCCCGGCTACGGGCCGCGCCGCAGCGCCTCGGCCATGAAGATGGATGTGCCGCTGCTGGAGACACCGCAGCAGGTCAGCATCATCGGCGAGGCCCAGATCCGCGACCAGGCCATCTCCAGCGTGGCCGAAGCCGTGCGCTACAGCGCGGGCGTGCGTCCCATGGACTACGGCATCACCGATGACGACGTGGCCGTGCGCGGTTTCTATCTGACGGGCACGGGCCTGTACCGGGACGGCATGCGCATGGTCCACAACGGCTTCATGACCAACCTGGAGCCGTATGGACTGGAGCGGCTGGAAGTCGTGCACGGCCCGGCCTCGGTGCTGTACGGCCAGTCCGCGCCCGGCGGCCTGATCAATGCCGTCACCAAGCGCCCGCGCGCCGGCATGCAGCGCGAAGTGGGCGTGGAATTCGGCAGCCACGACCGGCGCCAGCTCACGGCCGACATCGGTGGCGCCATCAATGAACAGGGCACGGCGCTGGCACGGCTGACCGTGCTCAAGCGCGAATCGGGCACGCAGTGGAACGGCCTGCGCGCCGACCGCAGCTACATCGCCCCCTCCTTCACACTGCTGGGCGAGCGCACCAGCCTCACCCTGCTGGCGCAGTACCAGGAGGACGAAACCGGCTTCGTCATCCCCTACTACCGCCAGACGCCTGCGGGCTGGTCGGCCACGGACATCAACGTCAGCGGTCCGGGATCTGGCCACCACAAGCGCAACGCCAGCGTGGGCTGGCTGCTGGAGCACCGGCTGAACGACCAGCTCACGCTGCGCAACAACCTGCGCTACCTGGACGGCCGCAACGACCGGCGCGAGATGCGCAACCGGGGCCTGACGGCCGACCAGCGCGGCATGGCACGCCTGGCCATGGTGCGACCCGACGCCGAACAGACCTGGGTCATGGACACGCAGATCGAAGGCCGCCACCGGACGGGTGCCGTCTCGCACCAGTGGGCCGTGGGCTTCGACTACTACCGCTCCAGGCTCGACTGGCGCATCTACTCGCTCAACGGTGCCGTGGCGCCGCTGGACCTGGTCAACCCAATCCACATCGCGCCGAACTGGGACGACAACTACCTCAGCGACCGCGCGCTGGCACGCACGCACCAGGCGGGCCTGTACGTGCAGGACCAGATCAAGTTCGGCGAGCGCTGGGTGCTCAGCGCCGGCCTGCGCCGCGACAGCGCACGCATAGACACCGACTACGACGCGCGCGCCGCAGCCAACGCGCCCTTCGCCATCACCACCGTGCGCCGCACCGACAGCGCCGTCACCGGGCGGCTGGGCCTGATCTACCTGGCGCCCAGCGGCCTGGCTCCCTATGTGTCCTTCAACAACTCCTTCCAGCCGCCGCTGACCACGGTCACGGCCACCGACGCCAACGGCAGGCCCTACGAGCCCGAGACCGCGCGCCAGTTCGAGGCCGGCCTGCGCTACGCGCCGCCGTCGGCCGGCTACACACTCAGCGCCGCAGTGTTCGACCTGCGCAAGCGCAATGTGCGCACGCCATCCACACTCAACCCGCGCTTCGACGTGCAGACCGGCGAAGTGCGCAACCGGGGGCTGGAGCTGCAGGCCCAGGGCGAGATCGGAGGCGGCTTCTCGGCCATTGCGGCCTATACCTACCTCGACTCCAGGGTCACGCGCAGCAACAACGCCATCGAGATCGGCGCGCGCCCCGGCGCCACGCCGCGCCATGCCGCATCGCTGTGGGGCAAGTACCAGCGCGGCGCCCTGGAGCTGGGCCTGGGCCTGCGCCACATCAGCGCCACGCCTGGCGAGCTGCCCATGGACGGTGTGAAGACCCCCATGAACGACGCCTACACGCTGTGGGACGCCATGGCCGCCTACACCACCGGCCCGTGGCGCTTCTCGGTCAACCTCAGCAACCTCACCGACAGTCAGTACCGCACGCAATGCAACACCTTCCGTGGCGGCGCGCAATTTTGCGCGCTGGGCTTCGGGCGCGAGGTGCGTGTGGCGGCGGCCTATCGGTTCTGAGTGCCGCCATTGCTGCCCGCCAGGGCGGGAGCAATGCAGGCCCCCGCTCTTGGAACAACGCCCGGCGGAGAGCAACAGACAGCCCACTCGGCATGCATCTGCAGCACGCTCGGTGCAGCTTCCATCCGGCACAGCGCATCGCGGACCTGCTCGCCTGGATCGGATGGCGTTGCACCGCCGCAGCTGCATTGGTTCAGCCGCGCACCACGCCATCGACTTGACATTTCGCCCAGTCCACACCGCGCTCTGCTGGCGACAATCAGGTCTTTGAAAGGCGCGCATGCACTACGGCAAATCCCAGGCCGTTGGAGACAAGAGCATCTTCATCATCGACACCGCCATGAGCGTGGTCGATGGCCGGCTCTACTACGAGTACTGCAACAAGGGGGACAGCACAACGTCCTTTCTGCGCGCCGTTGATGTGGCCACCGGCAACGTGCTCTGGGACCACCGCATGCGCGAGAGCGAGGGCATGTCGTGGTTCGTGGACGAGCGGCATCTGATGCTCTGCGACCAGGTGCTTGATGCCCGCACCGGCGAATGCCTGTTCGACTTCCATGCCGTGCCGGGCATGCAGGCCAGGCATTGGCCCGTTCCCGTGGAGCTGGACGCGCATCGCTGGCTCGTCGCGATGGAGGAGAGCAGTCCCGAGGGCCGCTATCTGCTGCTGGACCGTCGCACCTGGCAGGGCAGCACGCTGGCGCTGGGCCTGCAGGGTGCGTTTGTGCTGGAGGGGGCGGTCTACGGCTGGATCGTCCACCCTGAGCGCTCGGAGCTGCGGCGCTGGCATGAAACAGACGGGCACACCGAGCATGTGCTGTGGGTGGACAGTGCCCGCGACCTGTACTCGCCCGCCATTGCAGGCGCGTGGGCCGTGTTCGGCCCCGGCAGCAGAGACCACGTGGACATCGATGCACCCTGGCTTCGCATCCATCCTTGCAGCGGCGAAGTCCTGGCCATCACACCTCCCGTTCAACCTGACGATGAGCGCCGGCATGTGCATGCCCAGCGGGCAGCGCATCGTGACGGCGTGGTCTATTTCTGCTTTGCACGCCAGGGAATGTATGGCTATGACATTCGCAGCAACCGTTTCGGACCGTGCCTGTCGCCTACCCATGTCAGCGCGCCGCAATGCCATGCCGGCGTCCTCTATGGAATACAGGACAGGCACGAGGACGGCATGGAGCGGGCCTATCTTGTCGCCGTGGACCCGGACACCGGCGCCCCGCTTTGGGAAACCCCGTGCAGCAGCCGCAACTACAGGCATCTGAGCGTGAGCGAATGCGGTGTCTTTCTGGGCATTGCGGGCGGCAAAATCCAGCACCTTCCGCCAGCGGGCCACAGGCGCAGCACCCCAACGGCAGAGCCTGCCAAACGCGCCGAAAGCGCCAAAAGCGCCAAGGCCGCCACCGGGCCGGTACGCACCGTGCCGCCCGAGTCTCCCTATGCACACATGCTGGACGACATGCCCACGCTGCTCGATGCCCTGCAGGCGCGCGCCTGCGCGCAGAGCCCAGATAGCACCCTCACGGCCGTGGCCGTCTCCAAGCCCTGGGCCATGGTGGCCTGCATCGAATATGGCGAGGACCCCGACTTCCCCCATCTGCGTCTGCTGGATCTGCAAACCGATGCCTGGATCGCGCTCGACTGCAACGACCTGATCGACGCACCCATGATTGAAGGCATCACGTTCGTGGATGGCCAGGACGGGAAGCTGGACCTGCTACTGCATGACGGCGGCCGCCACACCATCCACATTGACCTGCCCGCACGCACCGTGCGCTGGAATGCCGAGCAGGCATAGGACAAGACAACGATGCCGCTTGCACGACCGTGCAATCCGCACTAAGTTGGAGGGCCGGTCCGGCCATCGGCGCCGACGGCAGAATCTGCCCGTATCCCACCCCTACCCGTCTCTTTCATGACCACCCTCAAGCTCTACTACGCTCCCGGCACCTGCGCCCTGGCCGCCCGCATCGCCCTGATCGAGGCCAATGCGCCCCATGAAGTCGTCAAGCTCGATTTCTCCAAGGGCGAGCAGCGCAGCCCCGAATACCTGGCCATCAATCCCAAGGGCCGCGTGCCCGCCCTGGTGACCGAGCGCGGCGTGCTCACCGAAACGCCGGCCCTGCTCGCCTATATTGCCCGGCGCTTTCCCGAAGCCCGGCTTGCCCCGCTGGACGATGCCTATGCCTTCGCCCACATGCAGGAGTTCCACGGCTACCTGTCCTCCACCGTGCACGTGGCCCACGCCCACGGCCGGCGCGCAGGCCGCTGGGCCGATGACGAGGCGGCCATTGCCTCCATGCAGCGCAAGGTGGCAGCCAACATGGCCGAATGCTTTGGCGTGATAGAGCGCCATTACCTGGGCGACGCGCCCTGGGTGCTGGGCTCCGACTATTCCGTGGCCGACGCCTATCTGTTCACCATTGCCGGCTGGCTGGAGGGCGACGGCGTGGACATCGCCGGCTTCCCCAAGGTGCAGGCGCACTTCAAGCGCATGGGCGAGCGCGCTGCCGTGCGCGGGGCGCTGGGGAGCTGAGTGGGGAGGCTGCCCGCGGCCTGCGATGGCCGCGCTCAGCCAAACAGATCGCCGTGGGTTCCAAGGCGCTTGAAGATGACGATCTCCATGTCCTTGGCTTCGGGATGCGGATCAATGCGGTAGATCAGCAGGAAGTCGCCCCCCAGATGAATATCCCGATCGCCCGCGTCCCATTCATCGTCGGCGATCAAGGCGTGATCGCTCCACTGCGCCGACAGCACCTGCTGCGCCGTGTGGGCGATGAGCAGGCCGCCGACCTGGTTCACCAGTGTCATGTCGTAGCGGCCTGATGCCGCCATGCGCTGGTAGTCCTTCTTGAAGGTCTTGTTGGTGTACGCGATGGTGCGCAGCCTGTAGCCCTTCTTGCCGGCCATCAGGCTTCATCCCTTTCCATGGCCTGCAGCATGGCTTCAACAGAGGCATGTCCAGGTTCACCGCCTCTGGCGATTTCTCTCGCCTCCAAAGTAGCCTGCCGGTTTGTCTCGCGACGCAGCCGCATCGCCTGCACCTGCTCCGCAGTCAGCCGCAGGTCAAAGGGAATGCCGTTGTGCAGCACAACGCCCTGCAGAAACATGCGCACGGCGGCGTTCACGTCCATGCCCAGCGTAGAAAGTATGTCGGCAGCGCTGTCGTAGATCTTGTCATCCACAGTAGTACGGATGATGGTCATCTTTTGCTCCTTTGAAGTCACTTGCCGACCTATTCTAGGCAATCACAAATCAAATGTTGCTGCAATCTTCCACACACATTCACTAGCAAAAACAAAAAACCAGACAGCTATTCATAAATTTCCCTTGGCAGTCCACCAAGCCCCGGGCCTCTACCGCCGCCCCCAAGCCTTGCCTACAGTCGCCAGGACAGGCAGGGGCGTTGCACAAGGCGGCGCCTTTTCGCCATTCCAGAAACGACGGATTCAGACGACAAGGTGGAGCATGCAAAGACAAGCCAGGGTGATTGCCATCAACAACCAGACGGGGCTCATCGGCCTGCAGCCGGAGGGAGAGGACAGATGTGTGCTGGTGCAGCAGCTCGATACCCGCCCCGTGAATACGGGCCAGATGCTGTCAGGGGAGATGGACAGCGTGGGCATGGAGACGTTTGTGAACGCGCAGACGCAGGACCGCATCGAGGTCTTTGTCGAGGCCTACGGGCTGTCTGCGGAGGCCGTGGAGCTGGCGATGCGCTGAGTGGGCCGGCCAGCGAAGGTGCGGGTGCCGGTCTCAAGGCCGCGCCCACTGCGCCAGCGTGTGCCGCGCCAGCGCCTCGACATCCAGCGGAGACCGGGGGTCCACCGCCAGCTCTCCCAGCATCACCATGGCCTCGGGAATCTGGTTGCGCTCGCGCAGCAGCAGGGCCTTGTTCAGCAGCAGAAAGCCGCGGGTCTGGGCATCGGGGCCGGCCTTCAGGCCGCTGTCCAGCAGGGCAAGGCATTGGTCGGGGTCGTCCTCCATCAGGGCGGCTGTCTTCCAGGCGGGGGCGAAGCCAGGGGTTTCGCGGGTCATGGCCAGGGCGGCCTGGCGCACCTTGCTCCTGTCGGTCTCCCACTCCAGGGCGAGGTAGCGCAGATAGGTGCCTTGCGGGAGCTTGCCATCGCGCTCCATGCGCAGGCTGTGCACGGCCGTCTTGGCCATGAAGAAACCCCTGGGAGCCATTGCATCCACGCGCCGGTAGTGGCGATAGGCCGCATCGAAGTCCTTTTGCAGCAGGTAGGTGAATGCGGCGTCGTAGACGGGATAAGGCCAGTCCGGCGCCAGCTTCGAGGCGGTCTCGAAATGCGCCAGCGCAGCCCGGTTGTCACCGCGCTGCCCTGCGGCGCGGCCCAGGGCATGGGCATCGCGCGCCGCCTGGCTGACGGGTGTGGCGCGGGGCAGTTCCCAGCTGAAACGGCCATCGGCCTTGTCCAGGTCGCTGCGCTTGAGCACGCGGCCGGCGCTGTCCTTGAAGACGATGTCGTCGGCTGCCATGGCGGGCGCTGGCGCCAGCAGCTGCAGTGCCAGGGCCATGGCGGCAAGCAAGGGGAGCTTCATGGTGTGCTGAGCTTGGTTCGGGAAAGCCGATATTAGGGCGCAGAAGCAGACGCAGACGCAGACGCAGGAGCGGAGCCGGCAGAAGGGGATTCACCTGCAGGCCTGCCAGTTGAGGGGGCCGTGGCGGCGGCACGCCTTCCCCTGCCCCTGGCGCGCGGGCGGGCAAGGTGATTCATTTGCCATTCCAGCGATTCGGTATCGAAGTCGAAGGCATCCAGCAGGGCAATGGCTTTCCTGGCCTCCCTGAAGTCCACTTCCGTGACGGGCGGACTGTGCCGCAGCGACAGATCGTGCTTGAGCAGCCATTGCTGCAGATCGGCCAGCGCGACGATGGAGATGCCCTGGTTGATGAGCTGTGACGCGGTGACTTGCGCCAGCATGGCCGGCGTCAGTTGCCTGCAGGAGCGCAGGCCCAGGACCTGCCTGAGCTTGGCCACCAGGGGAGTGCGCAGCTCGAACTGGGGCAGGCTCTCGAAATGGGCCAGGGATTCGAGGTACAGGTCCGGCTCCGCATGTATGGCGTCCAGGTCGTTGGGCAGATTCAGCAGTTCGCAGATGCGATTGAGGGCGGTGCGTGCGCGTTCGGTGCCGAGTTTCTCGGCCTTGCCCGCTTGCGCGACCGAGCAGCCGGCGATGACGGAGCGCAGCACATTGGCCTTGGTGAGATTGGAAATCATGGAATCCCCCTGATGAAAATCCAGGGACCCGCGCGGAATCAGCTTCAGCCGCCCGGTCCCGACAATGGCTCTGGCGCGGCGATGGGCCGTTCACGGAACCTCGGAGGCCGGCAGGCGCAAGTGCATTGCGCCGCCGCCAAGGGACAGGAGGACGCCAGGCCTTGCAGAGTTCCAGGGTAAATGCACGTGCTTGCGCCCACAGTCAAATGCGATGCGCTGAGGTGCAAATTCCATGCAGATTCCATCGAAAAGGGGGCCTGACGGCCCCCCTGGTGTGCTCTGCCGGCTGCAGCCCCGGCAGGCCTTGCTTGCGGCGACTCAGCGGCGGCGCAGGCGCTTGATGCCTTCGACAGCCGCCAGCACGATGGCGCCGGCCACGATGCCGGCCACCGCGTTGAGCACATTCACCGCCAGCACGCGCCACAGGCCGCCCAGCGCGCCCTGGGCCACGGCATCGCCCAGGCCCTCCACGGCGTGGTGCAGCGCAGGCACGCCGTGTACGAGGATGCCGCCACCCACCAGGAACATGGCGGCCGTGCCCGCAACGGACAGCCCCTTCATCAGCCAGGGCGCGGCGGCGACGATGCCCCGGCCCAGCGCGCGGGCCGCGGCGCTGGCACGCTGGCCCAGCCACAGTCCCAGGTCATCGAGCTTGACGATGCCGGCCACCAGGCCATAGACGCCCACGGTCATGATGAGGGCAATGCCCGCCAGCACGGCCACCTGCTGCCCGAACGGCGCCGAGGCCACGGTGCCCAGGGTAATGGCGATGATCTCGGCCGAGAGGATGAAGTCGGTGCGCACGGCGCCCTTGATCTTGTCCTTTTCCATGGCGACGAGATCGACGCCCGCATCGGCATTGGCCTGGGTGAGGCGCTCGCGCTCCACGGCATCTTCCTCGGGCGAATGCAGGAATTTGTGGGCCAGCTTCTCGCAACCCTCAAAGCAAAGAAAGGCGCCGCCGACCATGAGCAGCGGCGTGACAGCCCAGGGAATGAAGGCGCTGATGAGCAGCGCCGTCGGCACGAGGATGACCTTGTTGACCAGCGAGCCCTTGGCCACGGCCCAGACCACGGGAATCTCGCGCTCGGCGCGCACGCCCGTGACCTGCTGGGCGTTGAGGGCCAGGTCATCGCCCAGCACGCCGGCCGTCTTCTGCGCAGCCACCTTGGTCATGACGGACACATCGTCGGCCATGGCCACGCTCTTGCGGGCCGCGACCTTGGTCATGAGGGCCACGTCGTCAAGGATCGCTGCAATATCGTCCAGCAGCATCAGCAAACCAGCACCAGCCATCGCATTACTCCAGTGAATTGTTCGGGGAACTTCTTTTTGCCTGGGCGCCATCATGGGGCCTGGGCATGTCCTGCCCATGTAGGAGATGCCCGGCGGCCAGCCCGGTCACGGGGCCGACCGGCCGTGCGTCACTTGCTGGTCTTGAAGCCCTGCCCTGCCGCCCAGGCCGCCACGTCGTCGCGGCGGATGGCGGCGGCCATGAGCTGCGGGAAGGCATCCGGCGTGCAGGCAAACGAGGGCACGCCCAGCGCGGCCAGCTTGGCGGCCAATTGTGCATCGTAGGCAGGCGCGCCTTCGTCGCTGAGCGCCAGCAGCGTGATGAACTGCACGCCCGACTCCACCAGCTCGGAGGCACGTCGCAGCAGGCCGCTTTCCACGCCGCCTTCGTAGAGGTCGGAGATGAGCACGACGATGGCGTTGCGCGGCTCGCTGATCAGGCCCTGGCAGTAGCCCACGGCGCGGTTGATGTCGGTGCCGCCGCCCAGTTGCACGCCGAACAGCACGTCCACGGGGTCGGAGAGCTTGTCGGTCAGGTCCACCACCGCCGTGTCGAAGACCACCAGACGGGTAGCGACGGCCGGCAGGCTGGCCATGACGGCACCGAAGATGCTGGAGTAGACGACGGAGTTGGCCATGGAGCCGCTCTGGTCTATGCACAGGATGACTTCGCGCTGCGGGCGGCGGACCTTGCGGCCGTAGCCGACCAGGGTCTCGGGCACGATGGTGCGGTAGTCGGGCTGCCAGTGGCGCAGGTTGGCGCGGATGGTGCGGTTCCAGTCGATCTCGGAATGGCGCGGGCGGCGGTTGCGCTGGCTGCGGTCCAGCGCGCCCGAGACGGCGCTGCGCATGGGCTCTTCCAGGCGGCGCATGAGGTCGTCCACCACCTTGCGCACGACGATGCGCGCGGTCTCCTTGGTGTTCTGCGGGATGACGGAGCCCAGGGAGATGAGGTCGGCCACCATGTGCACGTCGGGCTGCACATGCTCCAGCATTTCGGGCTGGAGCATGAGTTCGCGCAGGTTCAGGCGCTCCATGGCGTCGCGCTGCATGACCTGCACGACCTGGCTGGGAAAGTACTTGCGGATGTCGCCCAGCCAGCGGGCCACGCTGGGCGAGGAATTGCCCCGGCCGCCCCGGCGCGAGAGGCTGCCGTCCTTGTTGTCTTCTTCGTAGAGCGCGGCCAGGGCCTTGTCCATCTCTTCGAGGGAGCCGCCCTTGGCGCCCAGCCCGCCGCAGCTGCCCTCGGCCGGCTGGCCCAGCACCAGGCGCCAGCGCTGCAGCCGGTTGGTGGGCTGGACAGCGGGGTCCTGCGGATCGGCGTCGGCAAGGGATGCATCGTTCACGGTGGCAGCGGTGTTCATGGCTGGGCCTCCTGCGGGCTGGACAGCAGTTGCGCGGGCAGGTTCAGGCCCAGCAGTTGATCGAGTACGGGAAGGGCAAGCACGGCGCGCGCCTCGTTCCAGGCGCCGTCGTCACCGCCGCCTGCCGCGCCTGCGGCACCTGCGGATGCAGCCGCCACGACGGCCGCACTGCCCTGCCCTCGCCGGGCCTTTTCGCCCAGGCTCTGGCGGTCATGGTTGGAGAAGGCCGAGAAGCTGCGGCGCACCAGGGGCAGGATCTGGGTGAACTGGGTCTCGCCCAGCTGGGCCAGCCAGGCATCGACGGCGCCCCAGATGGCGTCGTCGTGCAGCAGCACCAGGGCCTGGCGGTTGAGAAAGCCGTCCAGCCAGGCGGCAGCGTCCAGCGGCGGCACGCCCAGCGAGAGATTGCGGCCCAGTTGCGTGGCCACGGCCTCGCTGTCCAGGCGGTGGGCATCCAGCAGCAGGCGGCAGGACGTGCCGCGCAGCAGGGCCGCGCCGGCGTCGCCCAGGGCAATGCTGCGCAGGGCGCCGAACCAGACCTCGCGCGGCTCCTCGGCATCGCGCAGGCGCAGGGCTTCATGGGCCTGCAGCACCGTGGCCTGCATGTGCCTTGCGGCGTCTTCATCCAGCGCCATGCAGGCCAGGGGCAGGCCGATGGCGGCACGCAGCGCCATGCTGTCGATCACCGTGGCCAGCGCCTGGGTGTCGGTCTGGCGCACGCTGCCGTAGCGCAGCACATTGGCCAGCGGCGGCAGCGCCTGCATGAGCTGGGAAACGTCGCCGGTGCTGGCAGAGCGGTTGGCCAGGTCGTGCATGAGGGCATCGACCAGGTGCGGCAGGTCGGCCAGCAGGGCGTCGTCGATGGTCCTGGCCAGCTCGGGCAGCGGTGTCTCGGGCGTCAGCGCCTGGCGCACCTTGGCGGCTGCAGCCTGCACCAGGGTGCCGCCGTAGCGGCTGGCCTCGATGACGCGCACGGCCAGCTCGGGCTCCCACTGCAGCTGCCAGCTTTCGCGGAAGGTGCCCCGGTTGCGCTGCTGGTCGGTGGTGACGCTGCCCCACTCTATGCCCAGCAGGCGCAGCCGGTGCAGGAAGTGGCTGCGGTCGCGGTCCGTGTCCTTGCGCAGGTCCAGGGCCAGGACCTTGGCGGCCGCCTCGGGCTTGAGGCGCAGGCTTTTTTGCTGCTGCTCGATGTCGCGCTGCAGCGGCACCTGGGGCACGTCGGCGGGCACGCCGCCGATGCGGTCGCCCACGCTGAGTTCGCGCTCGATCAGGCGCAGCGGAGCGCGCTCGCCCATGCTGATGACGGTGACGATGGCCTCGTCCAGCTCGGGCAGGCCCGGGCTGGCGTGGCCGCGCAGGGCGGCCAGGCTTTCGGCCAGGCGCGTGGCCTCGATGATGTGGGCGCTGGAGCAGTCCAGGTCCTTGGAACGCAGCAGATGGGCCACGCGCGCCAGCCAGCCGACGGTGCGCCGGGTGCTGGCGCGTGCCGGGTCGGCAGCAGGTGCGGACTGGAGCAAGGACTCGGGCGCAGGCTCGGAGCAGCGCCACAGGTGTTCATACCAGCCCGGCGAATCCACGCCCGCGCCATAGCCGCTGGACGAGCACAGGTTGCGGTAGGTCCAGGGCGCCCAGGTGGCCTGGACCTTGGCCTTGGGCAGGCCCTTGAGCGTGGCGGCATCGGCCTTGGCGGTAACCTGGGCCTGCAGGGCCGGCACATGCCATGCGCCGCAGACCACGGCAATGCGCTGGTGGCCGGCCTTGACGGCCTCGCGCATGCATTGGCGCATCCAGGCTTCGCGCAGCGCCTCGCGCCGGGCGTGGCGTTCTCCGCGCACTTCGTTGGGCAGCTCGGCGCGCACCACGGCCATGGCTTCGGCAATGCCCTCGAACAGGGTGGCGCCGTCGCCGCGCTCCTCGACCATGCGGTTCCACCAGCTTTCGCCGTCCGGGTAGCCTGCGGCCTCGGCCAGCAGGTCCAGCGGATCGCGCCAGTCCCGCCTGCCGGGGTCCGAGGGATCGACGGCGAGGTCGGCAGCCGGCACGGACTGCGTGGTGTCGTCGCGGTCCAGGGCCTCGGCGGCATTGCTCTGGAGCTGGCCGCCGTCTGCCGCAGCGACGCCGGAATCGGAGCCGGTGTCGGCATCCTGGCCTTCATCGCCCGCATCCTCGCCCGCATCACCTGCATCTGCTGCCGCCGCCTCGGCCCGGCGCCGCTCCTGCTCGGCCATGTCCAGCGCCATGCGGTGGGTCTGGGGCAGGTCGATGAAGCGCGTGGCCACGCCCTGGCGCGCCGCCCATTGCAGGGCCTGCCATTCGGGCGAGAACTCGGCGTAGGGATAGAAGGCGGCATGGGCCGGGCTGTCCTGCACATAGACCAGCATGGCCACGGGCGGCTGCAGGTCGGCATGCTGCAGCATGGGCAGCAGGGACTCGCCCTCGGGCGGGCCTTCGACCAGCAGGCAGTCGGGCTGCAGCTGCTCCAGGGCCTGCAGCAGGCTGCGCGCGCAGCCCGGGCCATGGTGGCGGATGCCGAAGAAATGAAGCGGATTGGCAGAGGTGGCCATACGGGAAGTGCGCAGGAGATGCGCAGAAGATGCGGTCGGTCAGCGGAGCGGGAGTGCGGGCTTCAGAGCTGCTCGCGGCAGGCGCGGTACAGGTCCTTCCAGTCGCTGCGCTCCTTGACCACGGTCTCCAGGTATTCCTTCCAGACCACGCTGTCCTGCACCGGGTCCTTGATCACGGCGCCCAGCAGGCCCGAGGCCACATCGCCCGCGCGCAGCACGCCGTCGCCGAAATGCCCGGCCAGCGCCATGCCGCTGTTGATGACCGAGATGGCCTCGGCCGTGGACAGCGTGCTGCTGGGCGACTTCACGCGCACGGTCTTGCCGTCCTCGGTCTGGCCGTTGCGCAGCTCGCGGAAGATCTGCACCACCCGGCGCACTTCCTGCAGGGCCGGCGGCTCGGCGGGCAGGGCCAGGGCGCGGCCCTGCTCGGCCACGCGCTTGGTGACGATCTGCACTTCCTCGTCCTGCGATGCCGGCACGGGCAGGACCACGGTGTTGAAGCGGCGCTTGAGCGCGCTGGACAGCTCGTTCACGCCCTTGTCGCGGTTGTTGGCCGTGGCGATGACCGAGAAGCCCTGCACGGCCTGCACCTCGGTGCCCAGCTCGGGCACGGGCAGTGTCTTTTCGGACAGCACGGTGATCAGCGTGTCCTGCACGTCGGCCGGGATGCGGGTCAGCTCTTCGATGCGGGCGATCTTGCCCAGCTTCATGGCGTTGACCAGGGGGCTGGGAATCAGCGCCTTCTCGGACGGGCCATGGGCCAGCAGCTGCGCGTAGTTCCAGCCGTAGCGCAGCTGCTCCTCGCTGGTGCCGGCCGTGCCCTGCACCAGCATGGTGGAGTCGCCGCTGACGGCGGCCGACAGGTGCTCGGACACCCAGGACTTGGCCGTGCCGGGCACGCCGTACAGCAGCAGGGCGCGGTCGGTGGCCAGGGTGGAGACGGCGATTTCCATCAGGCGCGGATTGCCGATGTACTTGGGGCTGACCTCGAAGCCGTTGCCGAGCTTGCCGCCCATCAGGTACTGGAGCACGGCCCAGGGCGACAGCTTCCAGTTGGGCGGACGCGGACGGTCGTCCACCTTGCGCAGGGCTTCGAGTTCTTCGGCGAATTGCTGTTCGGCATGCTGGCGCAGGACTTGGCTCATGGTGTGCTTCCGGAAAGGGATGGGAATGGGATTCGGTAGGGGGTGGGTGGCAAAGCGGGCCCGGCCTCAGGCCTGGCCGCGCAGTGCGATGAAGGCCTGGTGCAGGCCCAGGCGCAGCTCGACGATGCGCTCCAGGTGGCCGCGCATGCGCTCCTCGTCCCAGGGCCGCGCGCGGCTGCGTTCGAGGCGCGCCTGCTGCTGGGGCGTGAGGGCAATGGCCGGGGCGGCTGTTGCTGCAGATGCCGAAGCGGCTGCGGTCTCTGCAACAGGCTCGGCCGGGGGCTCCGGCGCGGGCTCGACCTGTGCATCCAGCACCGAGGGCTTGCGCCACAGCTCGGCAAAGCGCTCCAGCGCAGTCACGTCCAGCATGCGCGCGCAGGACAGCAGGGCCTGGTCGGCGCGGTAGCTGTGCCAGTTGCCCGTGATCTGCTTGCCGCCCACGGCCACATGCAGTGCCTCGGTCAGCCGCGCCGACAGCGCGGGCGAGAGCAGTTCGGCACCGCCCAGCGACTGGGACATGCCCTCGATGGCGTCGATGAGCTTGTGCCTGTCGCGCTCGAACTGTGCAATCCAGCGGGACTCGCGTTCTTCGGGGGACAGCCGGGCCATGAGGGCGGGCAGCAGCGCATCGTGGCGCATGTCGCGGCCCAGGGCCTGGGCGGCATCGATCCATTCCACGTCCAGCTGGTACTGCAGGGCCCGCACCCAGCCCTGGCGCAACGAGGATTTCCAGTCGCTGCGCCGGCTCCACTCCATCACTTCCAGGGGCGTCAGGCCCAGGGCCCGGGTCCAGAAGGACACCGGGGTGAGCTGCACCATCTGCTCCAGCAGCCAGGCCTTCTTGCCGCCACGGAAGTAGGCATCGGGCTTGAGCGTGATGCCGTCGCGCTCCCATTCCTTGAGGCCTTCCTCGGGAGGCTCCACGATCCACTGGCCCTTGTCGTCCTGCTGAAGCATGGACTGCATCCAGCCCATGACGCGCTGGCTGTGCGCGCTGTCCGGCAGGCACGAGAGCATTTGTGCGGCGTTCTCGCGGATTTCCTTGCTGCGGTCGGACAGCAGTTTTTCGAGCAGCGGCTCGTCGTCCATGCCCAGCCCCACGGTCAGTGCCTGGACCATGGGCAGGCGCTCCTTGGCGCCCAGTTCCTTCAGGCTGCCTTCCAGCCGCGCACGGGCCTGGGCGGCATCGGCCGCGCGCTCGCTGCGCAGCAGGGCCACGCGCTGCTCGACCGAGCCCTCCTGCCAGACCAGTTCGGGGTCGGCGGTTTCCTCCACGCCGCTGGCATAGCTCCATTGCGGATTGAGCGCGCCCAGCCAGCGCCCGCGCTCGCCCAGCACCGGGGCCAGCCACTGGCGCAGCTCCACGGACTGGCGGCCCTGCTCCAGCGCAGGCACCAGCAGGTCATGGGGCAGGCGCTGGCCCGCCTGGTCCAGGGTGCGCAGCATGGAGGCCTGCAGCTCGAACGGCCCGTCCTTGAGCACGTCGCCCATCAGGGTCTGCAGGCGAGCATCGGCAGGCGCGGGGCGCGATTCTGCAGGTGCCGCGGCCGGCACGGCCAGCGGTGCCGGCAGGCGCACCTGCGCGCCGGGCTGCCAGCCTGCGCGCTCGAACACGGCCGCCACGGCGCTGGCGCGCAGCAGTTGCTGGGCGGGCGAGTCGCCGGGCAGGTCCGCCCGGGGCAGCAGCGCGGCCTGCACGGCCTGGTGCGACCACGGGGCAGACGGATCAACGCCCGAAGCCAGCGCAGGCGGCACGGCCAGCCGGTCCGAGCCGACCATGGCCGATTGCTGCAGCGCAGTCCAAAGTTGTGTGTTGCTCATACCGGTTCACCCTGGTTCTGCCAGATACATTGCCGGGCGCTTTCGCCCTCGCGGGCCTGCCAGGCGCTCAGCAGGCGCCAGCGGCCCACGGCCGGGCCGGGCTCCCATTCGCCAAACAGCTGCATGGGCGCGCCGCCGCTGAGCGCCAGCAGGCGCCAGGCTTCGGCATCGTCAATGGCCACGGGAACGGGTTGCACAGGCGCGGCAGTGCCGTCAGCAGACACGCCGGGCGCAGCCGCCGATGCGCCCGGCGCATCGGGCCAGGCCGCAAACCATTGGCCCTGGGCAGGCACCAGGCGCAACCCGTCCTGGCACAGCGGCTGCGTGGCCTGCAGCGGGTTGGCGGCAATGCGCCGGCCCATCTGCTGCAGGACGTCGCCCACGGCCGAGGTGTCCAGCGGGCTGGCGCCCTCGGCAGGCAGCGCAGGCCCGTTGCCGTTGGCGGCAATGGCGCGCAGCGGCGCATGGCCCGGGTAGAAATTCAGCGCGCATCCGTAGCGATGGCCAGGCACCCAGGCCGATTCGAAGCCGCGCCCGCCCTGCGCATAGTCCAGCACCAGGGCCATGCGGCCCGTGCGCTGCCCGTGCAGCCAGACGCGGCGCTCCATGAGCCGGCCTTCGCGCTCGATCATGCGCAGGCCGGCCACCAGCCATTCGTCCTCGACCAGTTGGCCGCGGGCCTGCACTTCGGCCTTGTCCATGGGCCAGCCCAGCGCGGCCATCACGTCGGCCTTGACCTCGGGGCTCAGCGATTCGCGGCGGCGCACGGCGTCGATGATCAGCTGCCAGTGGCCCAGCTGCACCAGCATGTCGCGCGGCCAGTCGCGGTGGCTGTCCACCAGATCCCGGCAGTCCTTGATGCGTGCCGCCATGCCCGTGGCCTGCGCATCGACCATGCGCGCGGCCATGGTGTTCCAGCGCTGGCGCATCTGGGAGTCGCCGGCCTGGTTGGCCAGGCCCGCGCGCACCATGTCCTGCATCCACAGCGACAGTTCCTGCAGGCCCGCCTCGACCTTGTCCCAGCGCTTGTCTTCGCGCCTGGCCTGCTGCCTGGCCGCAACCTCGGGATCGGGTGGCGGCTCGGCCGCCGCGGCGGCTGCCTTGGCCTCCTTCTTCTCGGCCTTTTCCTGGCGGCTGTCCAGCCAGGTCTGCACCCAGGCCGGTGGATCGCCGCCCTCGGTGACCTGGCCGCCCGCACGCATCAGCATCAGCGCCAGCCCATGCTTGCAGGGGAACTTGCGGCTGGGGCAAGAGCATTTGAAGGAGGGGCCCGACAGGTCCACCTGGGTCTGGTAGGGCTTGCTGCCGCTGCCCTGGCACTCGCCCCACACCGCCACATCGTTGGCACCCATGGTGGGCCATTTGGCGGGCGATTGCAGCCCCTTGGCGGCCTTGCTGGAGGAAGCGTCCGGCGATAGCGCCAGCACTTCGCTCTCTGTTCCTAATACACGCGACACCGAAGCTCCCTCTCCAAGTGTTTGTCATCGCCAGGCGCATTGAATGAAGAAACGACCGCGCCCGGCAAGCCCGAAAGCCTATCAGCAATAGTTATCGGCAATTTGAAACAAATCACAACAACGTCAAACCTCTCTCCCATGAACCGGGAACCCCATGGCGCGCAGCCAGCTGCGCTATATCAGCGCATGCATTGATGGCACCAAGCCGTACCAGCCTTCAGGCATTGCAAAAAGACGCAGGAAACACGCATTCACCATTTCCTGCGATGCACATCGCCACCCATTGAAAGCAAGCACTCATTCCGCACTGAAAACGGTTTCATTCCATTGCACTGGCAACCATTGCAATCCGCTGGCCATTGCGATAGCCCGACAGTGCGTTCAAACCGGAGCCAGGCAAGGCCGGACCAGACCCTGGCTGGGGGATGGGCTCTCGAAAAACCGGATGTGCCAGGCAAATATACTGTATATTCATACAGCCATGGAGCTGCAACGCAAACTTTTCATCCTCGCCGACGCCGCCAAGTACGACGCCAGCTGCGCCTCCAGCGGATCGCAGGGGCGCGACTCGCTGGACGGCAAGGGCATGGGCTCGGTCACCGGCATGGGCATCTGCCACAGCTATGCGCCCGACGGGCGCTGCATCTCGCTGCTCAAGATCCTGCTGACCAATGTCTGCATCTTCGACTGCCGCTACTGCATCAACCGCAAGAGCTCCAACGTGCAGCGCGCCCGCTTCACGGTGGCCGAGGTGGTGCAGCTGACGCTGGACTTCTACCGGCGCAACTGCATCGAGGGGCTGTTCCTGTCCAGCGGCATCATCCGCTCCAGCGACTACACCATGGAGCAGCTGGTGGAAGTGGCCCGCCGCCTGCGCGAGGAGCATGACTTTCGCGGCTACATCCACCTCAAGACCATCCCGGATGCCGCCCCCGAATTGCTGGCCCAGGCAGGCCGCCATGCCGACCGCCTGAGCATCAATGTGGAACTGCCCACGGCCAGCGGCCTGGCGCAGTTCGCGCCCGAAAAGGACGGCCGGCGCATACGCCAGGCCATGCAGGGCGTGGACCGGCATGTGCAGGCCTGGCGCGCGGCCACGCGCGAGCAGCGCCAGGCACAGTCCCTGCCCGGCGCGCCCGCGCAGCGCGCCGCCGTGCCGCGCTTTGCGCCGGGCGGGCAGAGCACGCAGATGATCGTGGGCGCCGACCGCGCAACCGATGCCGACATCCTCGAATCCAGCCACACGCTGTATGCGGGCTACGGCCTGCGCCGCGTGTACTACTCGGCCTTCAGCCCCATTCCCGATGCCTCGCGCGATCTGCCGCCGCAGGCGCCGCCCCTCATGCGCGAGCACCGGCTCTACCAGGCCGACTGGCTGATGCGCTTTTACGGCTACGGGGCGGGCGAGATCGCGGCGGCCAGCCGCCACGGCATGCTGGACCTGGAGATCGATCCCAAGCTGGCCTGGGCGCTGGCCAACCGACAGCAGTTCCCCGTGGACCTCAACCGTGCGCCGCGCAGCCTGCTGCTGCGCGTGCCGGGCCTGGGCACGCAGACGGTGGACCGCCTGCTGGCGGCGCGCCGCGTGCGCAGGCTGCGGCTGGACGATCTGCTGCGGCTGCGCGCCCCCGTGCAAAAGGCCCTGCCCTTCGTGCTGATCGACGGCCACCGGCCCCTGCTGGGCGAGACCGACTCGGCCGCGCTGCGCACCCGGCTGATCGCTCAGTCGCAGGCCAGCCAGGCCCAGGCACGGCACAGCGGCATGCGCGTGCAAAGCGCGCTGCAGGCCTGCCTGTTCTAGCGCCTGGAGCACGCCATGCAAGCACAGGCTCTCACCATCGAACTCGACAGCCCCGACGACTGGCCCGGCTTTCGCGCAGCCTGCCGGGCGCTGCTGGCCCATGGCGCCGACCCCGCCCTGGTGCGCTGGCGGTGGCCCGACACGCGGGGTGCGCAGCAACTTGGCGCGGGGGTGGATCTGTTTTCCAGCGCGCCGCAGCAGGCCATGCCCGCCTCGGCGCTTGCCGGGCTGGCCGGCCCCGGCGAGGCAGGGCTGTCCCTGTCTGACACCCAGATGTCCGCCCTGCGCCATGCCTGCATGCACCGCGCGGCGGGCCGCTTCGAGCTATGCCACCGCTGGCTGGCGCGCATGCAGGCCCGGCCCGAACTGCGGCTGGATGCGCTGGATGCGGACTGGCGCGCCATCGAGGCCCTGGCCCGCCCCGTCTCGCGCGAGATCCACAAGATGCACGCCTTTGTGCGCTTTCGGACGACGCAGCGACCGGACCAGCCCGATCTGCACATTGCCTGGTTCGAGCCCGAGCACCACATCGTGCGCGCGGCGGCGCCCTTCTTCTGCAAGCGCTTTGCCAACATGCACTGGGCCATCCTCACGCCGCAATGCAGCGCGCACTGGGACGGCCATGCGCTGCGCCTGGCGCCCGGCGCGCGCCGCAGCGATGCCCCGCCAGCCGACGCGGGCGAGGCCCTGTGGCTGACCTACTACGCCAGCACCTTCAATCCGGCACGCCTGAAGGAGCAGGCCATGCTGCGCGAGATGCCGCGCCGCTACTGGCACAACCTGCCCGAGACGGTGCTGATCTCCACCCTGGTCCAGCAGGCCCGCGCGCGCACAGGGCAGATGCTGGAGCAGTAAGGACAGACGCAAAAGACAAAGGCCCCGAAGGGCCTTTGTCTGCTTTGCAGCGTCGCTCAGTGCATCAGCCCAGCCACTTGCGGGCGTTGCGCCACACGCGCATCCAGGGGCTGAATTCCGACTTGTCGCCGTTGGTCCAGCTCATCTGCACGTTGCGGAACACGCGCTCGGGGTGGGGCATCATGGCCGTGAAGCGGCCGTCGGCCGTGGTCACTGCCGTCAGGCCGCCGGCCGATCCGTTGGGATTGAACGGGTACTGCTCGGTGGCCTTGCCGTGGTTGTCCACATAGCGCATGGAGGCGATGGCCTTGTCCGCATTGCCGCGGAAGCGGAAGTTGGCAAAGCCTTCGCCGTGGGCCACGGCGATGGGCAGGCGGCTGCCGGCCATGCCCTGCAGGAACAGGCTGGGCGACTCCAGCACTTCCACCATGGACAGGCGCGCCTCGAAGCGGTTGCTCTGGTTCTGCGTGAAACGCGGCCAGTCCTGGGCACCGGGAATGATGTCGGCCAGCTCGGCAAACATCTGGCAGCCGTTGCACACGCCCAGGCCGAAGGTGTCGCTGCGGCCGAAGAACTGCTGGAACTGCGCGGACAGGCTGTCGTTGAAGGTGATGGAGCGCGCCCAGCCGATGCCGGCGCCCAGCGTGTCGCCGTAGCTGAAGCCGCCGCAGGCCACCACGCCGGCGAAGTCCTGCAGCTGCGCGCGGCCGCTTTGCAGGTCGGTCATGTGCACGTCCACGGCGTCGAAGCCGGCCTCAGTGAAGGCGTAGGCCATTTCCACATGGGAGTTCACGCCCTGCTCGCGCAGCACAGCCACGCGGGGCCGCGCGCCCAGGTTCAGGAAGGGTGCGGCCGGGTTCTCGGCCGGGTCGAACGTCAGGTGCAGGTGCATGCCCGGGTCGGCAGGCTCGCCGGCTGCGGCATGCTCGCTGTCGGCGCAGGCCGGGTTGTCGCGCTGCTGGGCAATCTTCCAGCTGACGGCATCCCAGACCTGGTGCAGGTCGCTGAGCGAGGCGCCGAAGACGGACTTGGCATCGCGCCAGACCTGCAGCTCGCCCTTGCCCGCATCGACCTTGGAGGAGGCAGGACGCGTCTTGCCGATGATGTGGCTGCAGGTGGACAGGCCATGCTCGCGCAGGGTCTGCAGCACGGCGGCGCGGTCGGCCGTGCGGATCTGCAGCACGGCGCCCAGTTCTTCGTTGAACAGCGCGCGCAGCGTCATGTCGTCGCGGCGGCCGCTGATCTGGGAAGCCCAGTTCTTGCCTTCGCCCGAGTCCATGCGGCTGTCGCTGATGCCGTCGCCTTCGGTGACCAGCATGTCCACGTTGATGGCTACGCCCACATGGCCGGCAAAGGCCATCTCGGCCACGGTGGCCAGCAGGCCTCCGTCGCCCTTGTCGTGGTAGGCCAGGATCTGGCCCTTGGCGCGCAGGTCGTTGACGGCATCGACCAGGGCAATCAGGTCCTTGGCGTCATCGAGGTCGGGCGTCTCGTTGCCGGTCTGGCCCAGCACCTGACCCAGGATGGAGCCGCCCATGCGCATCTTGCCGCGGCCCAGGTCCACCAGCACCAGGGTGCTGTCGTCTTCCGAGGCGTCCAGCTGGGGCGTGAGCGTGCCGCGCACATCGTCGATGGAGGCAAAGCCCGTGATGATCAGGCTGACCGGCGAGGTCACCTTCTTGACCTGGCCGCCCTCGTTCCACTGGGTGCGCATGGACAGGCTGTCCTTGCCCACGGGGATCGAGATGTCCAGCTGCGGGCACAGCTCCATGCCCACGGCCTTGACGGTGGCGTAGAGCGCCGCGTCTTCGCCGGGCTCCCCGCAGGCCGCCATCCAGTTGGCCGACATCTTGACCCTGGACAGTTCGATGGGCGCGGCCAGCATGTTAGTGATGGCCTCGGCCACGGCCATGCGGCCCGACGCCGGCGCGTTGATGGCCGCCAACGGCGTGCGCTCGCCCATGGCCATGGCCTCGCCCTTGAAGCCCTGGAAATCGGCCAGCGTGACGGCCACGTCGGCCACGGGCACCTGCCAGGGGCCGACCATCTGGTCGCGGTGGGTCAGGCCGCCCACGGCGCGGTCGCCGATGGTGATCAGGAAGCGCTTGGAGGCCACGGTGGGGTGGGCCAGCACGTCGATCACGGCCTTTTCCAGGGGCACGCCGGTCAGGTCCATGGGGGGCAGCTCGCGCTGCACGGTGGCCACGTCGCGGTGCATCTTGGGCGGCTTGCCCAGCAGCACGTTCATGGGCATGTCCACGGGGAACTTCTGGTCGCCCGAGGCCACGGCCGTGTCCTCCAGCACCAGCTGGCGCTCCTCGGTGGCCGTGCCGATCACGGCAAACGGGCAGCGCTCGCGCTCGCAGAAGGCCGTGAATTCGGCCAGCGATTCGGGCGCGATGGCCAGTACATAGCGCTCCTGGCTTTCGTTGGACCAGATTTCCTTGGGCGCCAGGCCGGATTCCTCCAGGTTGACGGCGCGCAGATCGAAGCGCGCGCCACGGCCCGCATCGTTGGTCAGCTCGGGGAAGGCATTGGACAGGCCGCCGGCACCCACGTCGTGGATGGCCAGGATGGGGTTCTTGTCACCCTGGGCCCAGCAGTGGTTGATGACTTCCTGGGCGCGGCGCTCGATCTCGGGGTTGCCGCGCTGCACGGAGTCGAAGTCCAGCTCGGCCGCGTTCGTGCCGCTGGCCATGGAGCTGGCAGCGCCGCCGCCCATGCCGATGCGCATGCCGGGGCCGCCCAGCTGGATCAGCAGGGTGCCGGCGGGGAATTCGATCTTGCGCGTCAGCTCGGAGTCGATCACGCCCAGGCCGCCCGCGATCATGATGGGCTTGTGGTAGCCGCGCATCACGGCATCGGCACCCACGCCGACCTGCTGCTCGTACTCGCGGAAATAGCCGGTCAGGTTGGGACGGCCGAACTCGTTGTTGAAGGCCGCGCCACCGAGCGGGCCCTCGATCATGATCTGCAGCGGGCTGGCGATGTGCTCGGGCTTGCCCACTTCGCTGCCCCACAGCTTGGAGACCGTGAAGCCCGACAGGCCGGCCTTGGGCTTGGAGCCGCGGCCCGTGGCGCCCTCGTCGCGGATCTCGCCGCCCGCGCCGGTCGATGCACCGGGGAAGGGAGAGATGGCCGTGGGGTGGTTGTGCGTCTCCACCTTCATCAGCACATGGTTGACGGCCTGCTTCTTCTGGTAGCTGGGCGCCTTGATCTTGTCCAGGGCCGCCTCGAAGGTGGCGACGAAGCGCTCGACCTCATGGCCTTCCATGATGGAGGCGTTGTCCGAGTACGCGACCACCGTGTGCTGGGGCGAGACCTGGTGCGTGTGGCGGATCATGCCGAACAGGCTCTTGTCCTGGGCCACGCCGTCAATGGTGAACTGGGCGTTGAAGATCTTGTGGCGGCAGTGCTCGCTGTTGGCCTGCGCGAACATCATCAGCTCCACGTCCGTGGGATTGCGCTGCAGGCCCTTGAACGCGTCGACCAGGTAGTCGATCTCGTCGTCGGCCAGGGCCAGGCCCCATTGGCGGTTGGCAGTCTCCAGCGCCGCGCGGCCGCCGCCCAGCACATCGACGAACTCCATGGGAGCGGCTTCCAGGGCGGAGAACAGCTGCTCGGCCTCGGCGCGCGTGGCGAAGACCGATTCGGTCATGCGGTCGTGCAGCAGGGCCGCGATCTGCGCGGTCTGCTCGGCCGACAGCTCGGGCTTGCCACCGAGCAGGCCGCTCTTGAGGACCACGCGGTACTCGGTGATGCGCTCGACGCGGAAGACTTCAAGGCCGCAGTTGCGCGCGATATCGGTGGCCTTGGAGGCCCAGGGCGAGATCGTGCCCAGGCGCGGGGTGACCACCAGGGCGGTGCCATCGGCCGGGCCTTGCGGGCCTTCGTAGGGATCTCCATAGGTCAAGAGCGCCTGGAGGCGCTCTTGCAATGCGGGCGTGGGTGCGGCGTCCGTGGCCACCAGGTGCACGAAGCGCGCGGCAATGCCGGTGATTTTGGGATGGATGGCGACCAGGTCGGTCAGAAGCTGCTGGGCGCGGAACGAGCTGAGAGCGTTTCCACCCTCGAACTGTGTCAGATGCAAGGTCACGTGGCGGCCTGTTGGGTGAGGAGGCTTGTGAAAAGCGCCCTGCGGCCCCGCCCGGCTGGGGGCAGGCCGCAAGGCGCTGAATCGGTGAGGCCGCCATTTTACCGGGCTGCGCCGTCCCGGTGGCGACAGCCGCCCCTTACCCCTGCACGTCCAAAGGCGCAATGGGATAATTGCGGGCATGAGCATCACCATCAAGAGCGCCGAAGACATCGCAGCCATGCGCGTGGCATGCCGCCTGGCTTCGGAAGTGCTGGACTACATCACCCCCCACATCAAGCCCGGCATCACCACGGCCGAGATCGACCGGCTGGGCGCCGAATGCATGGCGCAGCAGGGCACGGTCTCCGCCACCATCGGCTACCAGCCGCCTGGCTACCCGCCCTATCCCGGGCACCTGTGCACCTCGGTCAACCATGTGGTCTGCCACGGCATCCCCAACGACAAGCCGCTCAAGAAGGGCGACATCGTCAATGTGGATGTCACGGTCATCACCAAGGACGGCTGGTACGGCGACAACAGCCGCATGTTCCTGATCGGCGAGTGCTCCATCGCGGCCAAGCGCCTGTCGGCGCTGACCTTCGACGCCATGTGGCTGGGCATCCAGCAGGTCAGGCCCGGCGCCACGCTGGGCGACATCGGCAACGCCATCCAGACCTTTGCCGAAGGCCACGGCCTGTCGGTGGTGCGCGAGTTCTGCGGCCACGGCATCGGCCAGAAGTTCCACGAAGAGCCGCAGATCCTGCACTATGGCCGCCCCGGCACGGGCACCGTTCTCGAAGAGGGCATGGTCTTCACCGTCGAGCCCATGCTCAACCTGGGCAGGCGCGAGATCAAGGAACTGGGCAAGGATGGCTGGACCATCGTGACCAAGGACCACAGCCTCTCGGCCCAGTGGGAACACACCCTGGTGGTGACCAAGACGGGCTACGAAGTCATGACCCTGTCGGCTGGCTCGCCCGCGCTCCCGCCCTTCGTGACCGCCACGAGCTGCTGAGGCTCGGCATGTTTCTTGCGTGATGCGCAGGCAAAATGGCACTGCGCCCGGGGCACCCGCTCCAGGCGCCTCCCCTGCCCTGGCCGCGCATGAAACAGATCACTGACCACACTCCTTCCAACTCTGCGCCCGCAGCCCCGGATTCGCTGGAGCAGTTGCGCGCGCAGTACGCCCTCGATCGCGGACGCTGGATAGGCTCGCTGCTGGCGCCCACCATGGGCCGGCGCGGCGTGCGCCTGGTGCTGCAGCACCTGAGCGATCTGGCCGACACGCTGCTGCGCGCGCTGTGGCACCGCGCCGGCATGCCTGCCGAGGCCTGCCTGGCCGCCGTGGGAGGCTATGGCCGCGCCCAGTTGTTTCCCTACTCCGACATCGACGTGCTGGTGCTGCTGCCGACCACCGGCACGGCAGACCCGGAGCTGACCTCGCGCATAGAAAAGTTCATCGGCAGCTGCTGGGACGCGGGCCTGGAGATCGGCTCCAGCGTGCGCACGCTGGCCGAATGCCTGCAAGAGTCCGGGCGCGACCTCACCGTGCAGACCGCCTTGCTGGAGTCGCGCCGCATCTGCGGAAACGAGCCGCTGTTCGGCGAGTTCCAGCAGCGCTACCAGGCACAGATGAATGCGCGCGCCTTTCTGTCCGGCAAGCTGCTGGAAATGCGCCAGCGCCACAACAAGTACGAGAGCACGCCCTACTCGCTGGAGCCCAACTGCAAGGAATCGCCCGGCGGCCTGCGCGATCTGCACACCATGATCTGGCTGGCCCGCGCCGCAGGCCTGGGCCACAGCTGGCAGGCCCTGGCGGAAAAGGGACTGATCACCGATTTCGAGCGCCAGCAGCTCGAAGACAACGAGGCCATGCTCAGCCTGATACGCGCACGCCTGCACGCCGTGGCGGGCCGGCACGAGGACCGCCTGGTCTTCGACCAGCAGACCGCCGTGGCCGAGGCCTTTGGCTACCGCTCCACCTCGGCCGAGGGCCGCAAGCTGGCCATGCGCGCCAGCGAGACGCTGATGCGCCACTACTACTGGGCAGCCAAGGCCGTGACCCAGCTGTGCCAGATCCTGCGGCTGAACATCGAGGAGCGCCTGAACCCGCGCCCCACGCCGCGGATCCGGCTGAACTCCCGCTTCTACGAGAAGGCCGGCACCATCGAAGTGGCCAGCGACGATCTGTACGAGCGCGAGCCGCATGCCATCCTCGAAACCTTCCTGATGTACGAGACCCATGTGGGCCTCACCGACCTGTCGGCACGCACGCTGCGCGCGCTGTACGGCGCGCGGGACCTGATGGATGCGGCCTTCCGGCGCGACCCGGTCAACCGCGCCACGTTCATGAAGATCCTGCAGCAGCCCAGCGGCATCACGCATGCCATGCGGCTGATGAACCAGACCTCGGTGCTGGGGCGCTACCTGTGGCCCTTCCGGCGCATCGTGGGCCAGATGCAGCACGACCTGTTCCACGTCTACACGGTGGACCAGCACATTCTCATGGTGCTGCGCAATGTGCGGCGCTTTTTCATGGCCGAGCATGCGCATGAGTACCCGTTCTGCTCGCAGCTGGCCAGCGGCTGGGACAAGCCCTGGCTGCTGTACGTGGCCGCGCTGTTCCACGACATCGGCAAGGGCCGCGGCGGCGACCACTCCATCATCGGCGCCGTGGAGGCCAAGCGCTTTTGCCGCGCCCACGGCATTGCGCGCGCCGACGCCGAGCTGATCGAGTTCCTCGTGCGCGAGCACCTGACCATGAGCCAGGTCGCACAAAAGCAGGATCTGTCGGACCCCGAGGTGATCCAGGCCTTTGCCGAGCGTGTGGGCAACGAGCGCAACCTCACGGCCCTGTACCTGCTGACCGTGGCCGACATCCGTGGCACCAGCCCCAAGGTGTGGAGCGCCTGGAAGGGCAAGCTGCTGGAGGACACCTATCGCCTGACCCTGCGCGTGATGGGTGGCCGCGCGCCCGACGCGGCCGCCGAGATCGAGGCGCGCCGGCGCGAGGCGCTGGTGCAGCTGGCGCTGACGGCCCAGCCCTTCGAGTCCCACAAGAAGCTCTGGGACACGCTGGGCGTGGACTACTTCATGCGCCATGAGGCGGCCGACATCGCCTGGCACACACGCCACCTGTCGCGCCACGTGGGCACCACCCGCCCCGTGGTGCGTGCGCGCCGCTCACTGGCGGGCGAGGGACTGCAGGTGCTGGTCTACGCACCCGACCAGCCCGATCTGTTCGCGCGCATCTGCGGCTACTTCGACCGCGCAGCGTTTTCCATCCTGGATGCGCGCGTGCACACGGCCCACAACAGCTATGCGCTGGACACCTTCCAGGTGGTGGCGCCCGCCATGCAGGAGCAGTACCGCGAACTGATGCACATGGTCGAGAACGACCTGGTCGCCGCCCTGATGGAGGGCGGACCGCTGCGCGAGCCCTCGCCCCGGCGCCTGTCGCGCCGCGTCAAGAGCTTCCCCTTCGCGCCGCGCGTCACGCTGCGACCCGACGACAAGGCCCAGCACTGGCTGCTGTCCATCTCGGCCACGGACCGCGCCGGCCTGCTCTACACCGTGGCGCGCATCCTGGCCCAGCACCACCTGAGCGTGCAGTTGGCCAAGGTCAGCACGCTGGGCGAGCGCGTGGAGGACAGCTTCCTCATCGAGGGTGCCGAGCTGCAGAACAACCAGCGCCAGCTGCTCATAGAGACCGAGCTTTTGCAGGCCCTGGCAGTCTGAGCCGATTGCGCAAAAAAAGCCCGCCCTGTTGTGCAGGGCGGGCTCGTCGGGTTCATGCGCTGGCAGGCGGGGATGCAGCCATCAGTGCATGGCGGACGCAGGCGCGGACACCGTGGCCACTTGCTTGCCCTCGCGGTCATAGAGCTTGCCATCGACCACCCGGTCGCCATCGGCCAGGGCAGACAGCACGGCCTCGCTGAGCACGCGCTCCGATCCGGCGCCGAACACCGATGGCTCTTCGGGGTTGCCCTGCTTGAAGTGGTTGAAGACCAGGTTCAGCAGCAGCACGGTCACCGCAGTGGAGCTGATGCCCGAATGGAACATGGTGGCGAACCAGTCCGGGAAGTGGTGATAGAAGTCCGGCTTGACCATGGGCAGCACGCCCATGCCGATGGACGCCGCCACGATGATCAGGTTCATGTTGTTGTGATAGTCCACCTTGGCCAGCGTGCGGATGCCGCTGGCTGCCACCGTGCCAAAGAGCACCAGGCCCGCGCCGCCCAGTACCGAGGGCGGCACGCAGGCCACGATGCGCCCCATGATGGGCAGCAGTCCGAAGGCGATCAGGATCAGCCCGCTGAAGGCCACCACATAGCGGCTCTTGATGCCCGTGACCGCGACCAGGCCCACGTTCTGGGCAAAGGCGCTCTGCGTGAACGAACCGAAGAACGGGGCCACCACGCTGGACAGCATGTCGGCACGCAGGCCGTCGGCCAGGCGGCGCGAATCCACGCGAGTGCCCACGATGTCGCCCACGGCCAGGATGTCGGCCGAGGTCTCCACCAAGGTCACCAGGATCACGATGGACATGGAAAGCGTCGCAGCCAGGCTGAAGGTCGGCCAGCCGAAGTGCAGCGGCATGGGCACGGCGAACCACGCACCGCTGCCCACCTCGGAAAAGTCGGACTTGCCGATCATGGCCGCCACCGCCGTGCCGATGACGATGGCCAGCAGGATGGACAGGCGCGAGATCATGGCGTTGCCCAGCTTGCTCAGCGCCAGCACGATGACCAGGGACAGCCCGGCCAGGCCGATGTTGCCCATGCTTCCGTAGTCGGCCGCCTGGGGATTGCCACCCATGGCCCAGTGGGCGGCCACCGGCATCAGCGACAGGCCGATGATGGTGATCACGCAGCCATTGACCAGCGGAGGAAAAAAGCGCGTGAGCTTGGAGAAGATGGGCGCGATGATCAGGCCGAACACCGAGGCAAAGAGCACGGCGCCCAGCACCCCCTGCATGCCGCCGCCCGTATGCAGGATGCTGACCATGGTGGCCACGCCCGAGAAGGACACGCCCTGCACCAGCGGCAGGCGCGAGCCGAAGAACGGAATGCCCAGCGTCTGCAGCAGCGTGGCCAGCCCGCCCATGAAAAGGCAGGCCGTGATCAGCAGGCCCGTGTCGGCCGCCGACATGCCCGCCGCATTGGCCATGACCAGGGGCACGGCCACGATGCCGCCGTACATGGTCAGCACATGCTGCAAACCATAGAGGGTGTTGGCCGTGAGGCCGAGTTGCTCGTCCTCCGGGCGGATGTCTGCGCCCAGGGCCGGCGCATTGCCAGAACTTTTTTCCATCGCTGTCTCCTTGTCCTCTTGTTCACAGAACGCCGGACAAGTACGCGGCAGCCGGATGGCGGCAGGCGCGCCCCCGCGCACCCTTTGCCGCCGACCCGATAGGCCGCGCTCTCCTGCATCCTGCATCGCGAAGCCCGGTGGCTGCTTGGCAGCTCTTGGCGGGCGCACGCACACAATCCCCGCCTTCGCGGGAAGTGCCACTGTACGGCGCCAGCATGGAAAAATTGTCTACCGATTTGTATACAAAGACCTGACCGCAGATCCTGGAATTACAGCGGCAAGCAAGTCCGCTCAGTCATCCTCGGCAGCGCTGATGCCGGGGAACAGCACATCGGTGAAGCCGAACTGGCGGAAGTCGCGCATGCGCATGGGATAGAGCTTTCCCCAGAGGTGGTCGCACTCATGCTGGACCACCCGCGCATGAAAGCCATCCACCGTGCGATCGATCGCATCGCCAAAGACATCGAAGCCCGTGTAGCGGATACGGCTCCAGCGCGGCACCATGCCACGCATGCCGGGTACGGACAGGCAGCCTTCCCAGTCCATCTGTTCGTCTTCGCCGATGGGCGTGATGACCGGGTTGATGAGCACGGTGCGCGGCACCACCGGTGCATCGGGGTAGCGCGGATTGGGCAGGCCGGAGCCGAACACCACCATCTGCAGGTCCACGCCAATCTGCGGCGCGGCCAGCCCCGCGCCATTGGCGGCATGCATGGTGTCCAGCAGGTCGCTGAGCAGCAGGTGCAGTTCGTCGGTGTCGAATTCGGTCACGGGCTGGGCGACGCGCAGCAGGCGCGGATCACCCATTTTCAATATGGTGCGTACAGTCATGGCAGTGCACGGTGATGCAGGAAATGCGGGTCGCCAAGCATAGCGGGCGACCGCGCACCGTGACCACACCCACCTGCTTCGCCCCCCGATC
>NZ_WUMG01000057.1:0-39682 GCF_009827015.1 Delftia sp. CH05
GCCCCGCAGGACCCCGCCCCGCCGTGGCCAGGGCGCCAGCCGCCGGCCCGCCTGATCCGCTTGATCCTCTCTTTGCGGCGACGGCGGCGGGGACCGGACCACCCGGCAAGCACTGTGCCTGTGGACTGACACAGATGCATACATCCCAGCCCCTAAACTGCCGGATCATGAATTTTTGTCAAAACAGGCTGCGGCCAGCAGCTCTGGAGGCCATGGAATGAACCACGTGCTGATCGTCGATGACGACGCGGACTCGGCAGCCACCATGCGCGAACTGGTGGGCGTGGACCGCTTTTCGGTCGCCGTGGCCCACACCCTGCGCGATGCGCGCCGCCAGATGGCCATGCAGCCGCCCAGCCTGGTTCTTCTGGACCTGCAGCTGCCCGATGGCAACGGCATGGACCTGTTCGGCGACCGGCAAGTGCCGCAGGACTCGCAGATCGTGCTGGTGACCGGCCATGCCAGCCTGGACTCCTCCATCGAAGCCCTGCGCCGAGGCGCCATGGACTATCTGGTCAAGCCCGTGGGCATAGGCCGGCTCGAGGACATTCTTTCGCGCTTTCTCATCCCCACGCCGGGCCTGTCGGGCGCGGACAGCCGCAACGGCGCAGGCCCGGCCTCCGATCAGATCACGGCACAAGACCATTGCGCACCCGCTGGCAGCTACTGCGCGCAGGAAGGCCGCTTTGGCCGGCTCCTGGGCCAATCGCCTCCCATGCAGCGCCTGTACCAGCAGATGGAGCGCGTGGCGGGCACCTCGGTCACGGTGTTCCTCACGGGGGAGAGCGGCACCGGCAAGGAGGTCGTGGCGCAGACCCTGCACGACTTGAGCCAGCGGCGCAGCCGCCCGTTTCTTGCCGTGAACTGCGGCGCCATTTCGCCGCATCTCATCGAAAGCGAGATCTTCGGCCACGAAAAGGGCAGCTTCACGGGCGCCGACCGCCAGCACCAGGGCTTTTTCGAGCGCGCGGCCACGGGCACGCTGTTCCTGGACGAGATCACGGAAATGCCCATGGAGCTGCAGGTCAAGCTGCTGCGCGTGCTGGAGACCGGCCGCTTCATGCGCGTGGGCTCCACCCAGACGCTGCAGACCGATGTGCGCGTGATCGCCGCCACCAACCGCTGCCCCTTCGAGGCCGTGGCCAGCGGCAGGCTGCGCGAGGACCTGCTGTACCGGCTGAACGTCTTTCCCATCGAGCTGCCGCCGCTGCGCGAGCGCCTGTCCGACGTCCCGCTGCTGGCCCAGCACTTGCTGCAGGCCATCTCGCAGCGAGAGGGGCAGACCAAGCAGTTCACGGCGTCGGCCCTGAGGCAGTTGGCGCAGCACAGCTGGCCCGGCAATGTGCGCGAGCTGCGCAATGCCGTGCAGCGTGCCTACGTCATGGAGCCCGGCCCGCAGGTAGGCACCGAATGGCTGCCCCGCCCACCGGTGGCCATTGCCCAGCCCGCCCCCATGCCGGTGTCATTGCACGCATCCGTGCACACATCCGTGCCTGCACAGCTGGCCGCCAACGCCCCGCAATTGCCGCCCACTGCGCAGGCCGCGCCTGTCGCCGTGCATCCGTTCGCCGACCACGGCGCGGCAGGCGACGCCTACGACCTGCCCGATATGGAGCCGGCCACCATACAGCTGCCCATCGGCATGACCATGGCGCAGGCCGAGCGGCTGCTGATCCAGGCCACGCTCAAGCAGTGCAAGTACCAGAAGGAACGCACGGCCGCCGTGCTCGGCATCAGCCTCAAGACGCTGTACAACCGGCTCAAGGACTATGCGGGCGGCAAAAAGGACAGGACGGACCCCGAACCCGGCTGACACGTGCGCAGACGCGCACAGCACCTGCTGCCGTTGCCTTGCGGGCACGCTGCTTGCCACCCTGCAAGCACCTTTGAGCAACCAAGGACAAGCCCATGGACTCCTCTCCTGCCCGCGCCTACGGTGTCTTCAAGCCCGTGGGCCACATGGTGGTCTCTTTTCCCACGGCTGCGCAGGCCGATGACGGCATGGCGGCGCTGCAGGCGCTGAACCTGCCCGAGCAGGACGTACGGCGCTACACCGACCGGGAAATGCTGGCCCAGATCGACCAAGACCTGCGACAGGCCAGTCCCGTGGCCGCCGTGGGCCAGGAACTCAATCTGGTCAAGGCCCACCAGGCCCTGGCCGAGCGCGGCTACCACTGGCTGGTGGTACGGGTGGACAGCGACGAGGCCGCACGCAACGCCGCCGATGCCCTCAAGGCCGCCGGCGCCGAGCGCGCCCAGCTCTACGGCCGCTTCATCATCGAGGAATTGATAGAACACGCCGCCGATCTGCCCCAGGTCAGCGAGTCGCCCGACCGGGGCCTGGACGCCCAGACACCTTCAGGCCGCGAAGCCGAGCGGGCACAAATCCGCCCCGCGCCGGCCCGGAACAACGGCACCCCGCAACCGGAGCGCTGAGTCGCTTGCGACGGGCAGGCACGCCGATTGCCATTGATATTCAACTGCAACTTTTGTCAAAGGCGATGCCATGGATTTCCTCATCTGGCTGATGGTGGGCGGGCTGATCGGCTGGATCACCAGCATGGTCACGAACACCCAGGCCCAGCAAGGCATTTTGCTCAACGTGGCAATAGGCGCCATCGGCGCCTTGCTGGGCGGCTGGCTGCTGGCGCCGCTGCTGGCGCCCTCGGCCATGGATGCGCAGGCGCAGGTGCCGGCCACATCCATGTCCATCTTCATTTCCATGGCCAGCGCCGTTGCGCTGCTGGCCATCTTCAACCTGTGCAAACCGCGCATGCGCCACTGAGCCGGCCCGGCCACGGGCCATTGACTTGCAGGAAAGGAGCCTCCATGAGCAAAGATCCCTTCCAGACCAGAAGTACCGCTGGCAGCACCGACCTCTCCCGCCAGGGCAGCGCCGTGTGCAAGAAACCGCTGCGCTCCATTGCCACGGCGCTGGCGGCGGGGCTGCTGATCGCGCGCCTCGCACGCTGACCGGGCTCGGCCCTCCTCTCTTTTTCGACTTTCCTGCTTGCTGACTGCGCGCCCCGGCGCGCAGTCCTGTTTCCAGGGCCGCGAATGCCAGCTCAGTCCAGGCTTTGCGCAAGACAATCCTGCGCCGCCATGGGCACGCGCGGCAGGACCAGAGAGACGGCCAGGCCGCCGCTGTCTCCATCGCCGTCGCCTCCCCCGCTGCCGCCCTCGGCCCACGCCACGCCACCGCCAGCCAGGCACAGCCGGCGCGCCAGGGCCAGGCCGCAGGAGGCATCTGCATCGGCGTCGCTCAACCGCACGCCGGGGCGGGATTCCTGCGGCCGCTGCGGCGCCTCGGCGCTGGCTGCGGCCACTACGCCCGCTACGCCCGCTACGCCCGCTACGCCCGCTACGCCCGCTACGCCCGGACCCGCCCCCTCCGGCCCCGGCTCGGTGTCCTGCCAGTGGGCCACGGCCTCGATGCGGATCTCCACCTGCTCGCCCTTGGCGGCCGATGCCGCAAGATGTCCGCCCACGGGATGTGCCGCCATGCGCACGCGTGCGCCATCGGGCAAGGCCTCGCGCACGGACAGGAAAATGCTGATCAGCGCCAGCTCCAGCTCGTCAGGGTCCACATACACGCCCAGGCGCGCGGCCGGCTGGCCCGGCGGGCTGGCCTCGGCGGGCTCAGCCACCTCCAGCGCCACGCGCTTTCCCAGCACCACGGCCAGCGTGCCCCGCACCCCCGGCAACCAGCGGTACAGATCCACCACCAGCGCATGCGTGCTGTGGCGCGGCCCGAAGCGCAGCAGCTGCTGCGTCAACCGACTGGCCGTGTCCACCGAACGCAGCATGGCCTGTGCAGGCAGGCGCAGGTTCGGGTCCTCCGAACGACGCTCAATCAGATAGGCGCTGTTGCTCAGAACGCCGAGCTGGTTGTTGAACTCATGGGAGAAGCGGCCTGCCAGCCGGCCGACCACCTGCAGGCGCTCGTTCTGGATATGGGCCTCGCCGGCTTCGTTGTCCCGCTCCCCCGGTGCGCCGCCGGCCTGGCTGCGCCGGGCCGGCCTCATCGGGTCCGCCCTGCCACGCAAGGCCAGCCCCGCCAGGCCCAGGCCGGCCAGCGCAAACAACACGATCGCCGCCCAGATCACGCCCCTCAGGAGCGGGGAACACGCCGGATCCAGCGCGGAACAGGGAACCCAGCTCACCCAGGTCCAGCCCTGGGCCGTCCTGCTGAAGAAAACGCGCAGGGGGCCGCCCTGCGCGTCGGGCACATCCAGCCAGCCGTGCGCCAGGCTGGAAGCCAGGCGCTCGCTGAAATCAGCGGGCAAGGCAGGCTGACCCGTTGCCGCAGCCGTGCCGGCCGGCACCGCACGGCCCGCGCTGTCCACCAGAAAGCCGGACCATCCTGCCTCCAGCAGCGGTTGGACGGCAGCCAGCGCCTGCTCGGCATTGGCAGCGCGTGGCTCCTGCCTGTCCAGCAGGCGGGCCGCGGCCATGCTGGCGATGCGAACGGCCTGCTCCTGCGCCGCGTGCCCGGATTGATAGGCGCGCAACAGCAGCCAGGACGAGGCAGCCAGCACAAGCACCAGCAAGGCCAGAAGCAACAGGACCCGTCTCAGGCGCATGGACATGGATGGCCCGCGTGCGGCGCCGCGCGCCCCGCCTTGCGGGACTGCATTGAGGGTTCCCGGCGGCGGGACCGTGTGAAAACCGGTGGATTGGTACATGGCAAAGTTTGCAGAAAACCTTGCGCCCGAGCGGAAATTTTTACCGCAGGCGCCTTGAGCGGCCCTGCTGTTGCAAAGCCGATACCCGCAGCGACGGCCGAACCCCGGGCCCCTGTGCCTTCTGCGCAGCAAGTACGCAGCAGGTTTCGTGCCCAAAGTGTATCCAGACGATTCGCCACGCTGATCGGGGCATGAACGTTGCGTCCTTGTGGCCATCGCAACAAGGAGACGAGATGGGTTCCATGCACCTCAAGGCGGACATACGCCAGTCCCAGACGCTTTCCCCGCGCTTGCAGCACGCGGTGCGCATGCTGCAGATGTCCTCGCTGGACTTTGCCGCGATGGTGCGCAGCAAGATGGAGGACAACCCATTCCTGGAAGATGCCGAGCCCGCAGATGACCGCGACCTGTGGGTGGCCGACATGCACCTGGGCGCGCGCCAGGCCGTTGACGCGGAAGGCTCCGCCATGGACACGGCTGCCTGCGAAACCACGCTGGCCATGCACCTGCACGGCCAGCTCAACGTGACGGCCATGACGCCGCGCGACCTGTGCATGGCGCGCGCCATCGTGGAATCGCTGGACGACGACGGCTATCTGCGCACGGACCTGCAGGAGCTGGCCGGCCTGCTGGCGCTCAGCCCGGCGCCCGATGCGCAGGAAATGCTCATCGCCCTGCGACTGGTGCAATCGCTGGATCCGGCGGGCGTGGCCGCGCGCAGCGTGGGCGAATGCCTGTTGCTGCAATGCCCGCAGATGGCCGACGCCACGCTGCGCCAGCTGTCGCAGACCCTGCTGCTGCACCACATGGACGCGCTGGCCGCGCGCGACGTGCCGCGGCTGGCCAAGGCGCTGCAGGTGCCGGCGGCCCAGGTCGTGCAGGCCATGGATGCCATACGGCGCCTCAACCCCAGGCCTGGCTGGAGCTTCGGCTCCACGCGCGTGGACTACATCGTTCCCGACGTGATCGTGCGCAGGGGACCGAGCGGCTGGAATGTGCAACTGAACCCCGCCGTCGTGCCGCGCGTGCGACTGAACAGCGTCTACGAGCAGCTGTTCCAGCGCCACCGCTGCACGGGCCAGGCCCAGCTGGCCGACCATCTGCAGGACGCGCGCTGGACCGTGCGCAATGTGGAGCAGCGCTTTTCCACCATCCTGGACGTGGCCCGGGCCATCGTGCGAAAGCAGGAGCTGTTCCTGGAGTTCGGCGCCATGGCCATGAAGCCGCTGGTGCTGCGCGAAATTGCCGAGGAAGTGGGTGTGCACGAATCCACCGTCTCGCGCGTGACCAACAACAAGTACATGGCCACGCCCACGGGCGTGTTCGAGCTCAAGCACTTCTTCTCGCGCCCCATGCTCAGTGCCAGCGGCAGCGCCTGCTCGGCCACGGCCATCCGCGAGTTGATCGGCGACATCATCGCGGCCGAATCCGATGCCCGGCCCCTGTCCGACGTCGATATCGCACGCCAGCTGGGCGCCCAGGGCCTGGTCGTGGCCCGCCGCACCGTCACCAAGTACCGCCAGCTGCTGCGCATAGCGCCGGCCGACCGGCGCAGGCGCCACGGCTGACACGGCACCTGCCGTCGCGGCCGCGGCCTTGCGATGGCCCTTGGCGCCGCTGCCCGTGGCGGTGTGTCCTGCCAAGCCCCACTGCCGTGCAGCGGCTTGTCGCTCCCCCAGGTCCTGCCTTGTCCGACAGTTGCAGGCCGCCGTCCGGCCTAAGGTGAAGGCTCATGGATTGAAGGAGACCGCCATGGACACCCCTCCCCGCAGAGTGCACGCCCCCCTCGAACGCCAGCGCAGCGAGAACAACCACATCCGCGATGGCCGCTGGCCGCTGCGCATCGCCGCCCTCACGGCCGCCGTCGCACTGATCCTGGTGCTGATGTTCAACTTCATGGCACCCAGGGGGCGGCTGGATGCGCCCAGCGCCACCGGAACGCCAGCGACAGAACCCACCTCCTATGCCTCGCCGGCCGCACCTGCCGCACCTGCCGCACCTGCCGCGCCGTCCATGACGCCGCCGCAGGCCGATCCGGCCACCGCACCCGCCACCACCGCGCCACGCTGAGCCCGCCTGCGCACTTGTATCAACCCTTCCCCTCAGGACAGCAGCAGCCATGAACCACCCCCTGCCCCACGCACCCAATATTCCCCAGGTGCCGACCACGCCCAACGACCCCGTGGCACCCGACGATCCCAACCGCCAGCCCGGCCGCCCGCGCGGACCCGAGCCGATAGATCCGCCCACCACGGCGCCCCCCATAGAATTGCCGCCCGCGCCCGAGCAGGAACAGACCCGCAAGGGAGTGTGACATGCCCCGAGGAGACAAATCCACCGATACCCATGAGCGAAAACGCCAGGCCCGGCACATAGTGCACAGCCACGAATCGCGCGGCGCAGGCCATGAAGAGGCCGAAAGGCGCCTGTGGGCCACCGTGGACAAGGACAGCGGCGGCGGCAGGCAATCGGGCTGCGGCCGGGGCCGGCAAGCAGCGCATTGCGCTGCCCGCAAGAGCGCCCGCAGGCGAGGCGCCGCACCTGCAGCGCAATCCGCCTCGCGATAGCTGCGCCGCCCCCGCGGCCCCGGCGCCTGGATCAACGACACAGGCCGGCCCGCGAAGTCGGCAATCCCGTGGGAGAACCCGTGAATTCAGAAGACAGTTTTGGATTCCTGCCGCAGCGCGGCGAAATGGCGGCGCGCGTGCGCGCCCACGACTGGGAGGGCACGCCCCTGGGCTCGCCGCAGAGCTGGCCGCAAAGCCTGCGCAACGCCGCCAGCCTGATGCTGGGCTCGCGCTTTCCCATCATCATCTGGTGGGGCGATGACTTCCGGCTGATCTACAACGACGCCTACATTCCCTTCCTGGGCACCAGCAAGCACCCCAAGGCGCTGGGACAGGCCGGCGCGCAATGCTGGAGCGAGATCTGGGACGACATCGGCCCCATGCTGGAGGGCGTGCTGCGCACGGGCCAGGCCACCTGGTCCACCGATGCGCGCTACTTCTTCGACCGCGAGCTGCCGCAGGAAGAGGTCTTCGTCACCTTCACCTACGGCCCCATCCTGGCCGATGACGGCATCACCGTGCAGGGCGTGTTCTGTCCCTGCACCGACACCACCGAGAAAATCGTCAGCCGGCGGCGCCTGGAGACGCTGCACCGCCTGGGCATCCGCACGCTGGACATGCGCAGTGCCAAGGACGCGGGCGAAAAGGTCTGCGCCGTGCTGGATGAAAACCCCTACGACGTGCCCTTCGCCATCATCTACGAATGCCAGGCCGCCCCGGATGCAGGCAGCGCAGACACCGCTCCCCCGGCCTTCCAGCTGCTGTGCTCCACCGGCATGGACACCGACCTGGCGGCCGACCCCGCGCCCTGGCCGCTGGCCCAGGCCGTGCAATCGGGCCAGCCGGCCAACGTGGACCTGGCGCAGCTGGGCCTGACCCTGCCTGGCGGCCCCTGGCCCGAACCCTCGCGCCTGGCGCGCATCGTGCCCGTTCGCTGGTCGGGCGACGGCCAGGCCTCGGGCGTGCTGGTGCTGGGCGTCAGCCCGCGCCGCCCGCTGGATGCGGAGTACTGCGCCTTCCTCGATATGGTGGCAAGCCACACGGGCGGCGTTGTCGCGCACGCCGTGGCCTATGAGCAGGAAGCGCGGCGCGCCCGGGCCCTGGCCGAGGTGGACCGTGCCAAGACCGTGTTCTTCTCCAACGTCAGCCACGAGCTGCGCACGCCGCTGACGCTGATCCTGGGGCCGCTGGACGACGCCCTGCGCGAGCACGGCGGCCACCTGCCGCCCGATCAGGCGCAGATGGTCCACCGCAACGCGCTGCGCCTGCAAAAGCTGGTCAACGCCCTGCTGGACTTCGCGCGCATTGAGGCCGGGCGCATGCAGGCCAGCTACGAGCCCACGGACCTGGCCCGCGCCACGGCCGAGCTGGCCAGCGTGTTCCGCTCGGCCATGGAGCAGGCGGGCCTGCGGCTGCGCGTGGACTGCCCGCCACTGCAAGGGCCGGTCTACGTGGACCAGGACATGTACGAAAAGATCGTGCTCAACCTGCTGTCCAACGCCTTCAAGTTCACCTTGCAGGGCGAGATCGCCGTGGCGCTGCACGACGCGGGCCCTGCGGTGGAGCTGTCCGTCAGCGACACCGGCTCGGGCATTGCGCCCCAGCACCTGCCCCATCTTTTCCAGCGCTTTCACCGCATTCCGGGCAAGCCCGCCCGCACGCACGAGGGCACGGGCATCGGCCTGGCCCTGGTGCAGGAACTGGTGCGGCTGCATGGCGGCACCATCACGGTCACCAGCACGGAGGGCGAGGGCAGCCGCTTCACCGTGCGGCTGCCCAAGGGCAGCGCGCACCTGCCGGCCGAACAGGTGAACCCCATCGCGTCACCGTCAACCCCGCCGCCGCCGGGGCACGGCGCGGGCGCCCCGGCCGCACGCCAGCTCGTGGACGAGACGCGGCAGTGGGTGCCGGGCGAATCGCCCACGCACGCCCCGCACGCCCCGCACGGCGTTCCGGCTGGGGCCGAACCGCAAGGCCCCCGGCCGCGCATCGTCTGCGCCGACGACAACGCCGACATGCGCGGCTACATCGGCCAGTTGCTGCGTCCGCTGTACGAGGTGGAGGTGGCCGGCGACGGCCGGGCCGCGCTGGACTGCATCCGGCGCCAGCGGCCCGATCTCGTGATTGCCGACGTGATGATGCCCGTGCTCGACGGCTTCGAGTTGCTGCATGCGCTGCGCAGCGACGAGGCCACGCGCTCCATCCCCGTCATCATGCTGTCCGCGCGTGCAGGCCAGGAGGCCCAGGTCGAAGGCCTGCGCGCAGGCGCGGACGACTACCTGGTCAAGCCCTTTTCGGCGCGCGAGCTGCTGGCGCGCGTCGCCTCGCTGCTGCAGCTCGAGCGCGTGCGCGAGCAGGCCCATGCCGCCCTGCGCGCCAACGAGAGAAGGCTGCGCGCCATCATCGACCAGATGCCGGCGGGCGTGGGCGTGTCCGACATGGGCGGCACCATGGTGCTCAGCAATGCGCTCATGGACCGATTCGTCCCGCGCGCCATCCCGTCCACCCTTGCCGACCGCGTGCAGCGCTGGCGCGGCTGGGACGACAAGGGCCGGCCCATACCGCCCGAGAACTGGCCCGGCAGGCGCGCGCTGCGCGGCGAGGTGGTCATGCCGGGGCTGGAGATGCTGCACACCGACGACGAGGGCCGCGAATGGTGGATGCGCGTCAGCGCCGCTCCGCTGCGCGATGACGGCGGGCAGCTCGTGGGCACCTGCTCCGTCATCCAGGACATCACCGAACTCAAGCGCGCCGAGCAGCACCTCAGGGAGGCCGACCGGCGCAAGGACGAGTTCCTGGCAACCCTGGCCCACGAGCTGCGCAATCCGCTGGCACCCATCAGCCACGGCCTGCAAATCCTCAAGCGCACCGTCCATGGCGACCACAGCGCGCGCCGCAGCCAGGAGATGCTGGAGCGCCAGGTCAACCACATGGTGCGCATGGTGGACGACCTGCTGGAGGTCTCGCGCATCACCACGGGCAAGGTCCAGCTGCGCAAGGAGGTGGTGGACCTGAACAACGTGCTGCAAGGCGTGGCGGCGGCCAGCCATGCGGTCATGGAATCCGGCGGCCACCAGCTTCAGCTGGAGCTGCCCGCCGAGACCCTGCTGCTGCCGGCCGACCCCGTGCGGCTGGCGCAAATGGTCACCAACCTTCTCAACAATGCCGCCAAGTACACCGATCCCGGCGGCCACATCGTGCTGGCGGCCTGGGCAGAGGGTGCGCAGGCCGTGATCTCCGTGCGTGACGACGGCATAGGCATCCCCGCCGCGCTGCTGGACAGGATCTTCGACATGTTCATGCAGGTGGACCGCGGCGGCCGCCGGGGCCAGGGGGGCCTGGGCATCGGCCTGACACTGGTGCGCAGCCTGGTGGAGATGCACGGCGGCAGCGTGCAGGCGCTCAGCGAAGGTCCGGGCCAGGGCAGCGAATTGCGGCTGCGCCTGCCCTTGCCGGCCCATGCACCTGCCGATGCATCCGCCCATGCACCCGCCGATGTGCCCTCCCTGCCCGGCCCGGCCGCAGGCGCGCAGTCCGGGGATGCGCCAGCCTTCGGCCGCATCCTGGTGGTCGATGACAACGCGGACGCCGCCGACACCCTGTCCATGCTGCTAGGGCTGCTGGGAGCCGAGGTCGAGATCGCCCGCGACGGCCCCGGCGCGCTGGCCATGCACGACGCCTTCAGGCCCGACGTCGTGCTGCTGGACATCGGCCTGCCCGGCATGGACGGCCTGGAAGTTGCGCGCCGCATCCGCGCCCGACAGGGCCGCGACCAGGTGCTGCTGATCGCCCTCACGGGCTGGGGGCAGGAGGATGACCTGAGACGATCGCGCGAGGCCGGCATGGACCACCACCTGGTCAAGCCCGTGAGCTTCGACACGTTGGAGCGGTTGCTCAGGAGCCTGCGCACGTCTGCATGAGCACCGCCTTTGCGCGCGACAATCCCCGCTTCGCCCAGCCTGCCTGCGCGGCTCGCGCGCCTGCCGCAGAACTCACCGAGACCCATGACCGCCCTGCCCCCCATCAATGCCGAGCGCCTTTGGCGCCGTGTCCAGACCCTGTCCACCTTCACCCTGCCCGACCGGCCCTGGACCCGCCGCGCCTTCTCGCCCGAGTTCGACCAGGCCCGCGCCTGGCTGCGCGCCGAGTTCGCGGCCGCGGGCATGCAGGTGCATCTGGATGAAGGCGGCAATCTGGTCGGCCGCCTGCCGTCTGCCCAGGCCGCTGCGGGCGGCGCAGAACGCGCCCCCATCTCCACCGGCTCGCACTGCGACACCGTGATGATGGGCGGGCGCTTCGACGGCATCATCGGCGTGCTGGCCGGCATCGAGGTGGCGCACTGCCTGCATGAAAACGTCATCGCCCTGCAGCACCCGTTCGAGGTGATCGACTTCCTGTCCGAGGAGCCCAGCGACTACGGCATCTCCTGCATAGGCAGCCGCGCGCTGTCGGGCAAGCTGGACGCCGCCATGCTGGCGGCACGCAACCCGCAAGGCGAAACCCTGGCCGAAGGCATGCGGCGCATCGGCGCACGGCCCGAGGCACTGGACCGCCCGCTGCGCAGCGCCGGCGGCACGGCCGCCTTCGTGGAGCTGCACATAGAGCAGGGCCCGGTGCTGGAGCAGCGCGGCCTGCCCATTGGCGTTGTGACGAACATCGTGGGCATACGCCGCGTGGGCTTCACCGTGCACGGCCAGGCCGACCACGCAGGCACCACGCCCATGGACATCCGACAGGACGCGCTGGTGGGCGCGGCGCGCATCATCGATGCGGCCAACCGCAAGGCCGCTGCGCTCAATGGCCAGCCCCACTATGTGGTGGCCACCGTGGGCCGGCTCTCGCTCACGCCCAATGCCTCCAATGCCGTGCCCGGCCTGGTCGAGATGATGATGGAAGTGCGCAGCGACCACGCCGGCGTGCTGGAGAGCTTCCCCGAGGAACTGCTGGCCGAAGTCCTGCCCGGCCTGGCCGCCCTGCGCGTGCGTGCCGAGATGGCCGACGTGAGCCGCTCCCAGCCCACGGACTGCGCTGGCCTGGTCATGCAGGGCGTGGAGCAGGCCTGCGACAACCTGGGCTACGCCCACATGCGCATGCCCAGCGGCGCCGGCCATGACGCCGTCTACATGGCGCCCACCGGCCCCATGGGCATGATCTTCATCCCCTGCCTCCACGGCCGCAGCCACGCGCCCGAGGAATGGATAGAGCCGTCCCAGCTGCTGGACGGCACCCGGGTGCTGTACGAGACGGTGCGCGTGCTGGACAGGCAGTTGGCGCAGGGCTGAGCGCCTGGCCTGCGGCCAGGCACCAAGGCGGCATAAAATAGCCCGCTTCCCTCTGGAGCAGGCACAAGCTGCTCCTTGGTGGAAGCCCCTGTGGCACAGATTGCGGAAATCCGCCCAAATAGCGGGTTTCCCAATGCAAGATGGCGGAACCACCCTCCCCGATCATCGACAACCCACCGCATGGGCGGCCCGGCGCTGCCGGTCCGCTGCGAGAAGGTTGCACCGCCCCATCAGACCCTGGAGTTTCTTCTTTCATGTTCCGCCAACTGATCACCTGCACCGCCGTGGCCGCCGCCATGGGCCTGAGCTTTTCCGCAGCCGCCCAAGGTGCGGCTGCCGACTATCCGAACAAGCCCGTGCGCATGATCGTGCCCTTCCCGCCCGGCGGCGGCACCGACATCCTCGCGCGCGTGGTGTCCAACAAGCTCACCGAAGTCAGCAAGTGGACCGTGGTGCCCGACAACCGCGCGGGCGCAGGCGGCACCATCGGCATCACCGAGGCCGCCAAGGCAGCGCCCACGGGCTACGACATGGTCATGGGCCAGAAGGACAACGTGGTCCTGGGCCCCTACCTCTACAAGAACCTGCCCTGGAACCCGGTCAAGGACCTGGTGCCCGTGGCCCACGTGGCCTACACGCCCATCGTGATCGCCACCAGCGTGAACTCGCCCTACAAGACCCTGGCCGACATCGTGGCCGCTGCCAAGCAGCACCCGGGCAAGGTGACCTACGGCTCGCCGGGCAATGGCACCAGCATCCACCTCTCGGGCGTGCTGCTGGAGAAAGCGGCGGGCATCCAGCTGGTGCACGTGCCCTACAAGGGCTCCAATCCGGCCCTGATGGATGCGCTGGCCGGCAACGTGGATCTGCTGGTGTCCTCCGTGCCCTCGGCCATCGGCCAGATCAAGGCCGGCAAGCTGCGCGCCATCGCCGTGACCTCGGCCAAGCGCTCGTCCTCGCTGCCCGACACGCCCACGCTGGCCGAATCGGGCCTCAAGGGCTTTGACGTGAGCACCTGGTACGGCCTGTTCATGCCCAAGGGCACGCCCACGGCCATCGTGACCAAGGTCAACGCCGAAGTGAACAAGCTGCTGGCCATGCCCGAAGTGCGCGACGCCATCCAGACCCAGGGCGCCGAGCCCCAGTCCATGACCGTGGCCGACTTCGACAAGATGTTCCAGGCCGACTTCAGGCAGTCCAAGCAGATCGTCGAGTCCTCGGGCGCCAAGATCGAGTGACGCCGCGTCTCCTTGATGCAGATCAGACTGATCTGCATCAAGGGGCGATGTGACAGTCCCGTGAATACTTCTCCGGAAATCATCGAATTCCTGGAGAACGCCATGGCATTGCTGGTCTGGGTCCCCGAGCTGGACACCGGAATTGCAGAGATCGACAGGCAGCACCGCCGCATCGTCGACTACATCAACAAGCTCTACGAGCTGCGCTCCTCGCCCGACCGCGAGGCCCTGGGCGATGTCATCGGCGAGATGATCGACTACACCGTCTCGCACTTCGTGTTCGAGGAAAGCCTGATCGAGAGCGCCGGCTACATGTTCGCCGGCCCGCACAAGAAGGTGCACGAGCTGTTCACCCGCCGCGTGATCGAGATGCAGACCCGCTTCGATGCCGGCGAGGACGTGGCCGCCGAGCTGCACGGCATGCTCTCGCGCTGGCTGTTCAACCACATCCGCAACGAAGACACCGGCTACGTGGACTCGGCCAAGGCCTATCTGCGCATGGCGCGCGAGTCCAGTCCTGCCGCCGAGAAGGAAAGGCTCAAGAACGAAGTGCTGCAGGAGCTGGAACTGCAGCGCAAGAAAAAGGGCTGGCTGGCACGGCTGCTCAATCGCTGATCGCCCTCTCCCCCTGCAGCGCACCAATAAAAACGGCTCCCGAAGGAGCCGTTGACGTTTCACCCGGCGAAGGGCCGAGCGGTCCGGTGATTACTCGCGCACCACCAGCACCGGCACGCGCACGGCGCCCAGCACGCGCTGGGTCACGCTGCCCAGCATCAGCTTTTCCAGGCCACGGCGGCCTTGCGAGCCCATGATGATCAGGTCGGCGCCCGTGCTCTCGAGCACGCGCACGATGCCTTCGTGCACCGCATGGCCTTCGCCCACCACGGTGGTGGCGGTGATGCCGGCCTCGTCGGTGATCTTCTTGACGGCGTCCAGCGTGGTGTTGGCCTCGGCCGTGGCCGCGCTCAGGTACTGCGACTGGCCGTAGGCGAAGTCGGCGCCCACGCCCGTGAACGGATAGGGGTCCACCACGTAGACCGCCGTCAGCGTGCTGCCAAAGACCTTGGCCAGCTCCACGCCCTTGTGGACCGCCAGCATCGAGCTGTTGGAGCCGTCCACGGGAACCAGGATGTGCTTGAACATGCGTTTTCTCCTTTGTGCTTGGCCGCCCTCAGGAATCGGGGGCGGCCGGGTCGATGAACCAAAGTGTGCGCCCATCATGCGCCAGCGTCTTGAGCTGCATCAATCCTTGCGGCGACGCGTCAGCTCCGAGCCCTGGAACCCCTGGCGGCGATAGGTCAGCACCAGGGTATCGCGCACACCGCCCGGCTGCTCGGGCTGTATGGGCGTGGTCTCGTGGATCATGCGGGCATCGTCCAGCAGCATCACCGACCAGGGCTCGGTCAGCGTGAAGCGCTGGCCGCTGGGGCCCGTGGCCTCGAAGATGCGCGTCTCGCCGCCCTTCACGCCCTCGCGCCCGACCAGGATCACGGCCACCAGGTCCACGCCGTCGCGATGCGCGCCTTCGGGCGTGGGCCGGCCAATGCCGTCCGTGGTGTCGATGCGGAACTGGTGGGACTCGATGAACCAGCGCTCGTGCTGCACATCATCGCCCTGGGCGCAGAACACCTGGTCGGACAGGCCCGCCAGCGCCAGCAGCAGCCGGCTCCAGGTGGCGCTTTGCGCCGTGGCATCGCGCATGGGCTCGAACATGCGCAGCATGCCGCCATGCAGGGCGTTGTACTCCACCGGCTGCCAGTGCGCGCGGTGCTCCACCTGCTGCAGCCCGTCCTGCCCCGCGATGAAGCAGGAATGGCGGCGGCGCCGGTAGCGCCCGCCGTCCTTCAGAAAGGCATCGGGCGGCAGCTGGGCCCAGTCGGCATCGAGCGCATGCAGCTCGGTCAAGGACACGCCCGCCCAGGCCGCGAATTCATCGGGGCGCAGCACCGCATAGCCTGCGTCGCGCAGCGACTGCGCTGCATTCTGGGGAGCGATATAGGGAGGGGGAAACGTGATGTGCGCCATAACCTGCCAAGCTTACTCCTCGCCCGTGCCCGTCCGGGCGAGGCGGCCTGCAAATTTGCGCAATGCTGTGGCGACAGGCGCGCATCAATGCGGGCGCAGCCTCGGCGGCGCCCGGGGCCTCACGCCGGCCCTCACACCAGCGGCAACCCCACATAGTTCTCCGCCAGCGAGGTCGAGCCTGCCCGGGAGTTGACGATGTAGTCCAGCTCCGCCTCCTGCACCTTGGTGTCGAAGCCGCCCGCGTCGGGGAAGCGGTGCATGAGCGAGGTCATCCACCACGAAAAGCGCTCGGCCTTCCAGACGCGGCGCAGGCATTGCTCGGAGTAGCCGTCGATGCCTTCGGGCGCCTTGTCGCGGTAGTACTGCGAGAAGGCGCTGGACAGGTAGCCCACGTCCGAGGCGGCCAGGTTCAGGCCCTTGGCGCCCGTGGGCGGCACGATGTGGGCCGCGTCGCCGGCCAGGAACAGGCGGCCGAAGCGCATGGGCTCGGTCACGAAGCTGCGCAGCGGGGCAATGCTCTTTTCCAGCGAGGGGCCGGTCACCAGGCGCTCGCGTGCCTCGGGGTCCAGGCGCAGGCGCAGTTCGTTCCAGAAGGCCTCGTCGCTCCAGTCCTCGACCTTTTCGGTCAGCGGCACCTGCAGGTAGTAGCGGCTGCGCGTGGCGCTGCGCTGGCTGCACAGTGCAAAGCCGCGCTCGGTCTGGGCGTAGATCAGTTCGTGCGAGACGGGCGGCGTGTCCGACAGCAGGCCCAGCCAGCCGAAGGGGTAGACCTTCTCGAAGGTGCGCACCTTGTCCTGGGGCACGCTGGCGCGGCAGATGCCGTGAAAGCCGTCGCAGCCGGCGATGAAGTCGCATTGCAGCTCATGGACCTGGCCGTCCTTCTCATAGCGCACGACGGGGCTGTCGCCATCGAAGCCCACGGGCTGCACGTTGCTGGCCTCGTAGACCGTGGTCAGGCCCTCGGCGGCGCGCACTTCCATCAGGTCGCGCGTGACCTCGGTCTGGCCGTAGACCATGACGCGCTTGCCGCCGGTCAGGCCGTGCAGGTCGATGCGGTGGCGCTGGCCGCCGAACAGCAGCTCGATGCCGTCGTGCGGCAGGCCTTCTGCGCGCATGCGGGCGTCGGCGCCGGCCTGCTCCAGCAGGTCCACGGTGACCTGTTCCAGCACGCCGGCGCGGATGCGGCCCAGCACGTAGTCGGCGCTGCGCTGCTCGATGATGACGTTGTCTATGCCCGCGCGGTACAGCAGCTGGCCGAGAAGCAGGCCGGCAGGGCCTGCGCCGATGATGGCGACTTGGGTACGCATTGATCTGTCTCCGTTGCGTTGTTCGATGTCATGGCCGGTTCATGCCATGGCCTGGTCCCAAGACTAGTTTTGAGGCAGCGCAAAGACGAGGGGCTGGCACATGAGTTGCGCGGTGATCGCGCAATCTGCGCGACAATCGCGCACTACCTGCATGCACGCACTCCCCGCCCATGAACCAGCCCTTTCCCATCGACCCCGATGACTTCATCGCCGGACTGGCCAAGGGCCTGGCCGTGCTGGAGAGCTTCGACACCGAGCGCCAGCGCCTGAACGCCACCATGGCGGCCGAGCGCTCGGGCATCACGCGCACGGCCGCGCGCCGCCATCTGCTGACGCTGGCGCACCTGGGCTACCTGGAGACGGACGGCAGCCATTTCTGGCTGGCGCCCAAGGTGCTGCGGCTGTCGGGCAGCTACCTGGCCTCGGCGCGGCTGCCGCGCATCGTCCAGCCCGTGCTCTACCGGCTGGCGGCGCAGACCCAGCTGTCGTTTTCCTGCGTGGTGCGCGATGGCCACGAGGTGGTCATCGTCGCGCGCAGCGCCCTGCACGAGCGCGGCCAGCGCCTCATGGCCCACGGCCTGCACCTGGGCAGCCGCCTGCCCGCCCACGCCACCTCCACGGGCCGCGTGCTGCTGGCCGCCCTGCCTGCGGCCGAGCTCAGGCAATGGCTGGCCTCGCACGACCTGCGGCGCCTGACCGCCCACACGGTCACCGACAGCGCAGCGCTCGAAGGCGTGCTGGACGAAGTGCGCCGACAGGACTTCTGCCTGGCCCTGGAAGAGCATGAGCTGGCCGTGCAAGCCCTGGCCGTGCCGCTGCGCAACATGGAGGGCCGCACGGTGGCCGCGCTCAACATCGTGACCTCGCCCCAGCGCATGGCGCCGGCCGACATGGTGGCCGAGCTGCCGCCGCTGCTGCAGGAGGCGGCGCGGGAGCTGCGGCCGTTGCTCTGAGGCCTGCTGACCTGCGACCTGCCGCCGTCGCTGCAACCGCTCAGAGCGGCGCGCACACCAGCCGGCTCAGTTCGCGCAGGGCCAGAGAAGTCTTGCGGATCAGCGGCGTGGCCTTTTTCTTGGCCGACTGCGCCAAGCACAGCGTGCTCACCACGTGGGGCGATTCGATGGGAATGCCCACCAGCTCGGCATCGGTCAGGTGGCTGCGCATGGCGCTGTCGGTCAGCGCGGCGTAGCCGTAGCCGCCGCGCACCAAGTCCAGGATGGCCGGCACGCTGGACACTTCCCAGACCACGTTGAGCTTGACCTGGGACAGCGTGGCCTGGGCCTCCATCAGCTTGCGGAAGATCTGGCCGTGCTGCGGCATGATCAACGGAAACTGCGACAGCTCTTCAAAGCGCACGCTGCTGCGCCCGCCCAGCGTGCGCGTCGGGCCGATCAGGCACAGGCGCTCTTCCAGCACGGGCGTGACCTCGATGTGCGGATGCGGCTCGGGCGTATAGACCAGGCCCAGGTCCATGCGGCCCGAAGTCAGCCATTCGGCAATGTTCATGGAAAAGCCCTCGACCACGGCCAGGCGGGCCTTGGGCATGTCCTTGCTGAACAGGTCGATCAGCGGCAGCGTCAGGCGCCGCGCCAGGCTGGGCGGCAGGCCCACCACGATGCGGCCCACGGGCTCGTCGCGCTGGCTGCCCAGATCCTCCTTGGCCAGCGCCACGCGCTGCATGATGGCGTGGCCGTGCTCCAGCAGGCGGCGGCCCGCGTCGGTCAACGTCACGCCGCGGCCGGTGCGGATCAGCAGGGTTTCGCGCAGCTCGGTCTCCAGAGCGCGCACCTGGCGGCTCAGTGCGGGTTGCGCCGTCTCCAGCAGCACGGCCGCCTTGCTGAAGCTGCCGGTCTCGGCCACATGCACGAACGTCTCTATCTGCTGCAAATTCATGTTCTCTCGCCTCCTCACTTATGCCATTTTGCTATAGCTGCTAGCGCCAGCCACGGCTAGGTGCTTTGCAACGAACTGACACAATGCGGCGACTGGATGATCCAGCCGCTCCCGCAAGAGAGCGTAAAAACAAGAGCAGCCTGTGCCTTGCCGGCATAGGACTAGGCCACCCAGCAAGCCCAACAGCGACTCGGAGACAAACCATGAAAGACAGCGCCTTCCGCATCAATCGCCGCCAGGCGGGCCTCGCCCTTGGCGCCCTGGCCATGGGCGCCCTGGCACCCGCGCGTGCCCAGTCGGGTGCCGCCACCAACTGGCCCACCAAGCAGGTGCGCATCATCAACCCCTTCCCCGTGGGCGGCGGGCCGGACGGCACCTCGCGCCTGGTGGCCGACAAGCTGGCGCGCCTGTGGAACCAGCCCGTCATCGTGGAAAACCGCCCCGGCGGCAACGGCTTCATCGCCATCGAGGCCTTCAAGCGCGGCGCCACCGACGGCACGGACATCATCCAGCTGGACAACGTCCACCTGGCCGCCTATCCCCACCTGTTCAAGAAGCTGCCCTACAGCATCGACAAGGACTTCGAAGTCGTCCTGCCGCTGTTTCGCACCTTCTTCTTCGTCTGCGTGCCGGTCAACAGCCCCTACAAGACCGTGGCCGACCTGATTGCCGACGCCAAGGCGCGCCCCGGCAAGCTCAACTACGGCTCGTGGTCCGTGGGCAACCCGGTGCACCTGGGCTCGGCCCTGCTGGAGTCGCTGACGGGCACCAAGATGGAACACGTCATCTACAAGGAAACCAGCCAGCTGTACACCAGCGTGGCCACGGGCGAGCTGGCCTTTGCGCTGGGCTCCTCTGGCACGGCCGGCCCGCTGATGCGCTCGGGCAAGCTGCGCTTCCTGGCCGTGCTGGCGCCCCACCGCCTCAAGGGCTATGAAGACGTGCCCACCGTGGCCGAGTCCGGCGGCCCGGCCGATGCCGTGGTCACCGGCTGGAATGCCTTTGCCGTCTCCAAGTCCACGCCGCCGGCCGTGGTCGAGAAGATCCGCCAGGACACCATGAAAGTCCTGCGCGAGCCCGACATCCAGCCCAAGTTCCAGACCTTCGGCTACGAGAACTACTTCCCCACGAACGAAGAGTTCAAGGCCTTCATCGTCGAAGAGAACAAGCGCTTTGGCGACGTGATCCGCCGCGCCAAGATCGAGCTGTAAGCCACAGGCCACAGCAGGCCGCAGACGCAAAAAAGCCGCCGCGCCGCAAGGCCGGCGGCTTCTTTCATGCCGTCTTCAGCGCGACAGCCCGCGCGCCGCAATCGGCCACAGCGCGTGCACCGTGCCGCCCTGCAGCACCACCAGCTCGTCGTGCAGGTTGAATGTCGGGTCCACGTGCGAGGGCAGCAGCTGCAGCACGCTGCCCAGGGCGGGCGCCTGGGCGCCAGGCTCCACGCATACCACGCTGTGCTCGTCATTGATGGCCACGCAGCGCAGGCCCGGCGTGCCGTAGACGGCAGGCGGGCCGCATTCGGCCGAGGTGGATTTCAGGCCCGCATCGAGGATGACGCGGTCCGGCGCGGGCGTGCTCATCACCGTGGACAGCAGGAACAGGCTGCGGCGAAAGGCCAGCGCCCCGCCCCATTCGTTGGCACCGTAGTCGCCATCCATGAAGGCATAGGAGCCCGGCTGCAGCTCGGTGTAGACGCCGCTGGCCGCATCGAACTCCACGCTGCCCGTGCCGCCGCCCGTGATGGTGTGGCAGGCCAGGCCGTTGTCGCGCAGCAGCTGCGCGCAGGCCGCCGCCCGGCTCGCAGCCTCCTGGCAGGCCTGCGCACGCTCTTCGCGGCTGCGCCGGTGCTGCGCCGCGCCGTGGTAGGCCTGCAGGCCCGCGAAATTCAGGCCCGGCAGGTCACGCGCCTGCCGCGCCAGAGCCAGCACGGCCTCGGGGCCCGTGACGCCGCAGCGGCCCTGGCCCACGTCCACCTCGACCAGCACGTCGATCTCCACGCCCGCCTGCGACATGGCCTCGGACAACTGCACCAGGTTGGCCGCGTTGTCCACGCACACGGCCATGCGCGCACTGCGCGCCAGCCGGGCCAGCAGCGCGTGCTTGGCCGGCCCCACGACCTCGTTGCTGATCAGGATGTCGCGCACGCCGGCTGCCACAAAGGGCAGCGCTTCGCTCACCTTCTGGCAGCAGATGCCACGCGCGCCCAGCGCCAGCTGGCGCAGCGCGATCTGGGGGCACTTGTGCGCCTTGGCATGCGGGCGCAGCGCCACGCCATGGCGGTCGGCCCAGTCCTGCATGGTGCGCAGGTTGGCATCGAAGGCCGTCAGGTCCAGCGCCAGGCTGGGTGTGTCGATGCGATCGAGCGGATCGCCGGGCCGTGCGGCAGGCTCCAGTGCCAGGCCGCTGGCGTCATCGTGCAAGGGCATGGTGCTGTGCCTCATTCCTGCGGGGGCGCGTACTGGGCGATGACCTCGGCCTCGGTCATGGTCGGCGTCTGGTTGGCGAAGTCGTAGTAGCCGGGCTTTCTGTCGATGTAGATCTGCGTGGCCAACTCAAAGTCCTGCGACTCGAAGGCGCCGGCCGGCACAAAGTACTCGCCCGTGGCGTGCAGCCGGTAGTACAGGTGCGTGCCGCATTGCCTGCAGAAGGCGCGCTCGGCCCATTCGGAGGAGGCATAGGTGCCTATGTGCTCGCCGCCCTCGAACTTCACATCGGGCCCGCAATGCACCGCCAGCATGGGGCCACCGCCCCAGCGTCGGCAGTACCCACAGTGGCAGGCCCCGATTTCCCGGGCCTGGGGAGAGACAAAGCTGACTGCGCCGCAAAGACAGTGACCGTTCATGGTGCGTGGACCTTTCCGTGGGTTGCGAGTACCTGGGATTATTCACAGGTGTCGCGCATCATAGGGGATGGCGGGCCGCCTGCAAATCGCCGCGCCCTACACTGCGCGCCAGTCCTCTCAACCATCCATCCCCCTTGTCAGCCATGCCCCGCAATGACAACCGCCTCAAGGTCCTCTTCGTCTGCAGCCGCAACCAGTGGCGCAGCCCCACGGCAGAGCAGGTCTGGCGCAGGCACCCTGCCTTGCAGGTGCGCTCGGGCGGCACCAGTGCGGGCGCCCGCCACCGCGTGTCAGCCGACGATGTGGCCTGGGCCGACGTGATTCTCGTGATGGAGGAAAGGCACCAGTCCCGCCTCAAGGCCGATTACGGCCGGCTGCTGGCGCAAAAGCGCCTGCATGTGCTCGATATTCCTGACGAGTATCGCTACATGGACCCGGAACTGGTGGACATGCTGCAGACCGCCGTCAGCGCACTGCTGCAACTGGACTGAGCGCCGGACGCCACGGCGACGGCAACCATGGGCAAGCACGTAGGCAAAAACAGGCAATTGCATTCGGACGTACGCTATAGTAACGAACGGTATCAAAAGCACGGTCTGCCGTATGACAAATGGACGACTGGATACCCTCCAGGAGGATACCCAACCGAGGCTGAAATGCACGATGCCATCACCAACCCCACGCAAGCTGCGGTGACCCCGGTGGCGCCAGCCCCCCTGGAAATACCCGATTACGAACTGCTGGAAACCTTGGGATCGGGTGGCTACGGCACCGTCTACCGTGCGCGACACCGGCGCACGGGTGCATCGGTGGCCATCAAGGTCGTCAGGCTGCAGGAAGGCGGCCGCCAGGTGGAGCGCTTCCACCGCGAGACCATGCTGTGCGCGTCCCTGCACCATCCGCACATCGTCCAGTTGCTGGACAAGGGCGAGCAAGGCGACTGCGTCTACGGCGTCTTCGAATATGTGCCCGGCGAGACCCTCAAGAGCCTGATCCGCCGCCAGGGCGTGCTGACTGCCGCCGAGGCTGGCCGCCTCATGGCCGAGGTGCTCGATGCGCTGGACTGCGCGCATGCCGCCGGCATCGTGCACCGCGACCTCAAGCCCGACAACGTGATGGTCACCTCCACGGGCGCGGTGCGCCACGCCATGGTGCTGGACTTCGGCATTGGCACCGTGATCCCGCAGTTTGCCGGCCCGCAGGTCTCGCAGCTCACCATGGGCGACGAATGCCTTGGCACGCCCGCCTACAGCGCCCCCGAGCAGCTGCGCGGCGAGCCGCCCAGCGCCCGCACCGACCTGTATGCCTGGGGGCTGATGTTCCTCGAATGCCTGACGGGCACGCCCGCCGTGCAGGGCGCCTCGGTGGCCGAGATCGTGCACCGCCAGCTCAGCCCGCAGGAAGTGCAGCTGCCGCCGGCCATCTCCACCCACCCCATCGCCGCCCTGCTGCGCAAGGCGCTCAAGAAGCGGCCTGCGGAGCGCAGCGACTCGGCGGCGGCCCTGCTCAGGGACCTCATGCGCGTGCGGCTGGACGATCTGGTGGGCCAGTTGCCCGCCGCCGCCCAGGTGCAGCAGGCGGACCTCACCCGCACCGTGGCCACCACGCGCGTTTTCTCGGAAGTGCGGCAGCTGACCGTGCTGTGCTGCAGCGTGTCGCTGTGGCCCGGCAGCGATGCCGACGCCATGGACAGCGCGGCACGCACCGCAGGCCAGCCCTCGCAGGCACTGAACATCGAAGACATCGAACTGCTGCAGCGCGAGGAACTCACGCTGTTCTCCGACGTTGCCACCCGGCGCGGCGGCATGCTGGCGGGCACGCTGGGCGACCGCATGCTGGTGCTCTTCGGCTACCCGCACACCAGCGACACCGATGCCCGCCAGGCCGGCATGACGGCGCAGGAGCTGCTGACGCTCAGCCGCAGCCGCGCGGCTGCCATCGAGCAGGTCCACGGACTGCACCTCGGAATCCGCATGGGCCTGCACACCGGCATGGCCGTGGTGGTCGGCGGCGAAGCGCCCTCGGGCCATGCCGTCAACGTGGCCATGCGGCTGGAGGCCATCGCCGATGCGGGCACCCTGCTGGCCAGCGAAAGCAGCCACCGCCTGCTGTCGCGCCATGCGCGCTTCGAGAAGGCCGGCAGCCTGCGCCTGCCCGGCCAGCCCACGGGCATGCAGACCTATCGCCTGGAGCTGGAGCAGCCAGCCGAGCTACTGCAGGGACCTGTGTCCGATGCAGCCTTGCAGTGCATAGGCCGCGAACCCGAACTGCAACGCCTGCACGACGCATGGGCGCGGGCCCGCGAAGCCGGGGGCAATGCGCTGTGGATTCGCGGCGAGCCGGGCATCGGCAAATCCTGCCTGGCCGACATGCTGCTCGTCCACGCCAGGACACAGGGCGCGAACACCGTGGTGCTGCAATGCCAGCCCGAGCACCGCAACACCGCGCTGACCCCTTTCCTGGGCCTGATACGGCAGCGGCTGGAGGCGGCCGATCCCCCGCAGGACCACCGCGAGCAGATGCGCGAAGCCCTGCGCGCCGCAGGCTGCGATGCCGAGGCCGCCCTGCCCATTCTGTGCGCCTGGCTCTCGCTGCCCCTGGGCGACTGCGAGCCCAGCCGCATCTCGGCCGTCATGCAAAGGGCGCTGCTGCTGCAGTCCACCGCGCAATGGCTGCTGCACATGTCCGAAGCCGAGCCCCTGCTGCTGGTCGTCGAGGACGTGCACTGGGCCGACCCCACCAGCATCGAACTGCTGGAGCAACTGGTAGCGCGCCTGCCCGGGCGGCGCGTGCTGCTGGTGCTCACGGCGCGTCCGCAGTGGCAACCGCCCGAAGGCCTGCAGGCCGACTGCGTGGACGTGCGGCGGCTGGAAGACGCCCAGGCCACCGAACTGGCCCGCCAGACGCTGGCACCGCGCCGGCTCAGCCCCGCCGTGATCCGCCACGTGGTGGAGCGCACCGACGGCGTGCCGCTGTTCATCCAGGAAATGGCGCGCATGCTGCTGGATGCCCACCTGGTGGAGGAAGACGGCGTCTGGGACTTTCGCCATGCCGGGCTGCCGGCCGCCATTCCGCTCACGCTGCGCGACTCGCTGGTCAGCCGCTTTGACCGCATCGGCCCGCTCAAGCCCCTGCTGCAGCTGGCCGCCACCATGGGCCGGCACTTCGAGTTCGACCTGCTGTGCGCCTGCGTGGAACGCCCGCAAGGCGAGGTCGAGCAGGAACTGGCGCAGCTGGGCCAGGCCGGCCTGGTCATTGCCGATGAACGTGCGGGCGCCGGCGCCTTCATGTTCCGCCACGCGCTGATCCGCGACACGGCCTACGAATGCATGCTGGTATCGCAGCGCCGGCTGCTGCACCGCGACGTGGCCCTGGCCCTGATGCAGCACCAGCCGCAGCGCGTTGCGGCGGAACCCGCAGGCGTGGCCCAGCACTGGGCGGACGCCGGAGACCACGCCCAGGCCGTGGCCCTGGCCGTGCGGCAGTTGCGCATCACCCAGCTGCGCTCGCTCAACGATGAAACCATTGCCTACGCGCGCCACATCGACGACTGGCTGCAACAGCTCCAGGGCGTGGCCCAGCGCGAGGCGCGGCTGGACGTCAACAGCTACGTGACCCAGGCGCTGATGAACAAGCACGGCTGGGCCCATGCCCAGGTGGTGGAAAGCATCGCGCTGTCGCAGGAGCTGCTGGCCGGCCCGGGCGCCAACGCCGTGGCCGACTACAAGCAGGTGCAGCACCTGTGGATGCTGATCACCTACCACCACGTGGCCAGCAACCGCGAGGAAGTGCGCCAGCTCAGCCACCGGCTGCTGGAGCAGGCCGTGCGCCAGCAGGACACGGGCGTGCTGGTGGCCGCCCAGACCTACCTGGGACTGGCCCACTACTCCGACGGCCGATTCGAGCAGGCCGAAGAAGCGCTGACCGACGCCATCACCCGCTACGACCCCGTGGCCCATGCCCACCATGCGGCCGAGTTCGGCTTCGACACCCGTGTCTGGGCCACCTGCGGGCGCGCCCTGGTGCGCTGGTTCGCCGGCTTCGGGCAGGCCGCGCTGGCCGATGCGGCCGACGCCGTGCGCCTGGCGCACGAGGTCTCGCACATTCCCTCGCTGAGCATGGCCCTGCTCTACCAGGGCCTGGTCCACCAGGCGCGCGGCGACCGGGCCAGCGCGCTGGCCACCACGGGCGAGCTGCTGGACATCACGGCCCGCTACGGCCTGCCAGCGTTCTCGGGCTATGCGGACATCATCCGCTGCTGGGCCCTGGGCGAGGGCACGGCAAGCGAAGACAGCGAAGGCATAGCGCGCGCCAGCGCAACGGCGCAGGTGCTCTGGGACATGGGCTGCCGCTACTGCCAGACCTACTACCGCTCCTTCGTCGCCGAAATGCTGGCGGCCAGCGGGCGCTGGACCGAGGCCCTGGACAAGATCGACGAATGCCTGCGCCTGGCCGACGTGCTGGACGAACGGCTGCACAGCAGCGAGCTGCACCTGAAGAAGGCCCGCTTCCTGCTGGCCATGGGCGCCGACCACGCGGCCGTGCAGGACAGCCTGGCCCAGGCGGCCGGGACTGCGCGCACTGCCGGCAAGTACCGCACCGAAACCGAGGCACTGGCCCTGTCGCAGGCCCTGGCACCCGCCAGGCCGGACGTGGCCGCGCGCCTGAGTGAGCTGGCCGCGCTGCGGCCTGAACTGTCCGTGCACCTGTCCGGGCCCCTGCCCGGCCAGGCGCATTTTTCTTGAACCGAGGATGAAGTCACATGACCACCCAGCTGCAGAATACTGAACCGTTGCTCGCATTCCGCCTTGCCTACCTGCGGGCCATCGCCCGCTCCTGGCAGGATGACGCCTACCGCCGTGACCTGCTGGGGCAGCGCGACATCCAGCCCATGCTGCACCGCGACTTCAACCTGCCGACCCAGTGGCCCCAGGTCGATGTGTCGCTGCGCCTGAGCGACGACCCCACCCAGCGCGCCGAATGGAAGCCCGTGCTCACGGCCGGCTGGATCGGTCCCGACGATGAATTCGTCATCGTCCTGCCCCAGGCGCCCCAGACCCATGCCTCCGAGGCCCTGGCCGCCTACTACCAGCTGTTCCCCAACTTCATGGGCGTGAGCACCTCGTTCGAGGAACCGAACAACGGCATGCTCAGGGCTGCCCTGCCCACGGGCCTGGGCATCCCCGGCGGCGGCCCCGACTCGCTGCTGGCCTTCGGCGGCGTGGTGTTGCGCGCCATCGCCCTGGCCTGGCAGTCGCCCGAGTTCCACGCGGAGCTGACGCGTGACGACGGCAAGGACAAGGCCCCCGTGCTGAGCCAATGGCTGGGCTACAACAACCCGTTCAACTTCCAGGTCCGCTTCGAGACCGAACAGGCCTTCACCTGGGACGCCGCGCGCGGCGAGTGGAACCTGCAGCGCGCAGACGGCACGGCCATCAAGAACGGCATCGTGCTGAACTACCCGGTGGCACCCGCCGAGCAGGACCTGTGGGCCATCGCCCTCACCTCCTACAACAACACCGGTGACGCCTATCCCTTCACCTGCTGATACGGCACCGGCGCAGCTGCAAGGGGCCACGGCCACCTTGCTGCTGACGCTGGCGGCACGTGCCCGCGCTGCAGGTGCGGCAGCTCCCCCGGAGCTGCACGACCTGCCGCCCTTTGCCGACCCCGAGGCGTGCCGCATCGCGGCGGCGCTGCCCCAGGCCAGCGAGGCGCACGCCGCCGACCCCGCCTTTGTGCGCAGCGTGGTGCTGCGCACGCAGCTGTTCGACCGGCTCACCACGCAATTCCTGAGCGCGCATCCGTCCGGCCTGTGCATTGCGCTGGGCGCGGGCCTGTGCACGCGGCGCAGCCGCCTGGCGGCCCTGGCCGGCACCGCACGCTGGCTGAACGTGGACCTGCCCGACGCCATTGCGCTGCGCAATCAATACATGGACGGCGACGAAACCCGCCTTGCCTGCTCCATCCTCGACACCTCCTGGCTGGACGCCGCCGCCCTGCCCGGCAGCCAGCCCGTTCTGGTGCTGCTCGAAGGCGTCTGCCCCTACCTTCCCCAGGCGCCGCTGGAGGCCATGCTGCAGCAGCTGGCCCAGCGTTTTGCCGCGCCCGGCAGCCCGCCGTGCACCGTGGTGCTCGACCATGTGCACCCTGCCCTTGCACGGCTGCCCATGCAGGTGGGCGGCATGCGGCTGCCCGTCGTCTCCGGCTTTGCGGACGGCGCCCAGATGGAGCGCATCCACCCCGCCATCCGCATCAGCCTGCAGGAGCACCTGTATGCCCGGTTCTCGCAGCAGCACCAGCTGTTCGAGACCGCCTTCCACGCCACCACCGGCCAGCACCCGTATGCCGTCGTCCGCCTTGAACTGGGAGCCCCGTCCCTTGCCTGAGCCTGCGGCCCCGGACCTTTTTGCCGACGCCTTCCGCTGGCACGAGAAATTCCTGTCCCCCGTGCAGCAGGGCGACCGCCTTTTGCTGACCAGCGAACGCGACACCCTGGCCCTGGGCTCCGCCGCCGTGCTGGCGCTCAACGCCCCGCTGCAGGCCGGCACCAGCCTCATGCAGCACTGCGCCACAGCGCCCGATGCACCGCTTGCGCAGATGCTGCACGCCCTGGGCGCCCTGCTGCGCCAGGGCCTGGTCCAGCCGGTGCTGCACAGCGACTTGAACGGCCACGGTTATCTGCAACCGGATTTCTCGGCCCCGCCCGTGCGCCTGCAGGCATCGGAGCAGATCGACATCGTCCTGCTGACTGCAGCGCTGGACAGCACAGCCGCCTGCCACTGGGCTGCGGCCGTGGCCACGCAGTCACCCGCCCCCGCCCCGCTCACCATCGTTTTCTGCGACGACTACCTGGACCCGCGCCTGGGCGCCATCGACGCCGGCCAGCGTGCCGCAGGCCGGCCCTGGCTGCTGGTCCGGCCCGCGGGCGAGCAGGCCATGGCCGGGCCCTTGTTCACGCCCCATGCCGGCACCGCATCGGCCTGCTGGCATTGCCTGGCGCACCGCTGGCAACGCAACCATCCCGCACGCGCCGCGCAAGGCGGCCCGCCGCACGACAGCGGCCGCTGCCCGCCCGTGCGCGCCGGCGCCGACCTCATCGCCACGCGGCTGCAGGCCCTGCTGCCCATGGTGCAGCGCCTGCTGGCGCACACCGATGCGGCGCAAAACGTGTGGACGCTGGAGCCTGACCAGCCCCACCCGGTGGCCGCCCGCCCACAATGCCCGCACTGCGGCACACCGGGGCTGATGGCACTGCGCCAACGCGAACCCATTGCGCCAGTTCCCGGCACGCATGCCGCGCGCGCCGACGGCGGCTGGCGCAGCGTGCCGGCCGAGACCACGGTGCAGCGCCTGTCCCGGCACGTCAGCCCGCTGACCGGCGTGATTGCCCGGGTCACGCCGCTGACGGCCGAGACAGACGAAGCGCTCACCGTCTACCGCAGCGAAATCTTCAGAACGCCCGCGCCTGGCAGCGGCTTCCTGGCAGCCCCCCCGACACAGCTGTGCCTGGGCAAGGGCCTGTCGGCCATGCAGGCCCGCGCCAGCGCCATGTGCGAAGCCGTGGAGCGCTACGCCGCCTTCCACCAGGGCGATGAAGCCGTGGTCGTCGCCCCCGCCGCGCAGCTGGATGCGCCCTGCATCGCGCCCACGGAACTGGCCCGCTTCAGCGACCGGCAGACCGCCCGCTTTGCCACCGACAGGCCGCCGCATGCCGTGGCCCCCGGCGCCGGCCAGGGCGACCCCCTGTGGTGGGCGCCCGCCTGGTCCCTGACCGCCGATGCGCGCCGCTACCTGCCGCTGGGCTTTTGCCTGGCCCATGCGCCCGCGCAAAGCCTGCACCATGTCGGCTGGACCTCCAACGGCTGCGCCGCAGGCAACACACGGGAAGAGGCCATCCTCCAAGGCTTCATGGAACTGGTGGAACGCGACGCCGCCGCCATCTGGTGGTACGGCCAGATCCGCAGGCCCGCCATCGCGCTGGACGGCATCGCCGCAGCCACGCGCCAGCGCCTGGCGCGCAGCTGCGGCCCGCAATGGTCGTACTGGCTGCTGGACATCACCCATGACTTCGGCATACCGGTCGTGGTCTGCGTGGGCCGCCACGCGGATACCGGCCATTGGGCCGTGGGCTTTGGCTGCAGCCTGGACCGCGCCCTGGCCTGCGAACGCGCCCTCACCGAAATCAGCCAGCTGATCGCGGCGGGCAAGGGCTTTGCCGTGCCGCAGCAGGTGCAGGCCTTTCTGCATCCGCTGGACGGCACCGATGCGCCGCCGCAACAGCCTGCGCAGCAGGCGGACACCGCGCCGCCGGACATTGCCCGGGCCATTGCGCACTGCGTGGACATCGCACGGGGCCTGGGCCTGGAAACCATCGTCTACGACCACTCGCGCCCCGACATCCCTCTGTACACCGTCAAGGTCGTGGTTCCGGGCCTGTGCCATATCTGGCCGGAACTGGGCAATCCACGGCTGCGCGACGTGCCCGTGGCCCTGGGCTGGCGCAGCCGGCCGCTGCAGGAATCCGAGTTCAATCCGCAGGCGCTGTACGTTTGACAAACTGAAACGCGCAGCGGGCATGTACTCTCTCGGCTTGGCAACAGGCTGCCGGCTCCGGGCCAATGCGCCCCCAGCCCACCCCCTGTTCACACAAGCCCCAAGGAGAATTCGAGGCGATGGCCCTCTTTCGTAACCAACTCGACGGCAGCATCGTCGTGCTGCGGCCCCTGCATACCTTCGGCCGCCACCCCTCGGTCTGCCAGACCGTCATGAAGGCGCCCGACGTCTCCCAGGTCCACGCCCTGTTCCGCTGGAACCGGCAGACCTGGGAAATCGTGGACCAGAGCCGCAACGGCACCATGCTCAACGGCGTGCGCCTGGTCGCCGGCCGCTGGACCGTACTGACCGTGGGCGCCAGGCTCAGCATGGGCGAAGGCGCAGAAGCGGCCTGGACCGTGCAAGACCTGGGACCGCCCGTCACCTGCCTGAGCCCCGGCCCGGGCCTGCCCCAGGACGCCCCCCTGGCCCTGAACCCGCGCGGCACCCTGCTGCCCGACGCCCAGGAGCCCGAAGCCAACGTCTTCTTCGAAGACGGCCGCTGGCTGCTGGAGTCCGGCGACGGCACCGAGCCCCTGGTGGACGGCGCCATGGTCCACACCTCCGCAGGCAGCTGGGAATTCGTGCAATGCGACGACCTGGAATCCACGCGGGAAAGCAGCTTCGACCCGCATGCGCCCAAGCCGCCGGACGTGTCCTTTCGCTTCCACGTCAGCCAGAACGAGGAGCACGCCAGCCTGACCGTCATGAGCGACGGCAAGCCCATCGCGCTGGGTGAACGCATACACCACTACACCCTGGTCACCCTGGCCCGCGTGCGCCAGCAGGACGCCCACAAGGGCCTGGCCCCCGCAAGCCAGGGCTGGATAGAGCTCGACGCGCTCTCGCGCATGCTGGGCGTGGATTCGTCGTACGTGAACATCCAGATCTTCCGAGCCAAGCACCAGATCCTCAGCGCCCTGCCCGAATGCGCGGCCTTGCCGGCCCTGGTGGAGCGACGGCGCGGCAGCCTGCGCTTCGGGGACTTTGCGTTCGAGATCGAGGGCGGGGCGCGCAGCGCCTGAACGGCGAACTGCAACGGAGAACGGCAGGCACACGGCGCATCGCTCGCCGTATGTAATCAGCTGTAATTTTCTTGTTGTGCACACGTCAATAAAGTGGGAACCGGTTCCTGCCGCCTGCGGCAAGGACCTCTCACCCTCCTCCCGGACCGGGTTGCCCGAGTCCACTGGCGCACCTGGAAACCGCAAATGAGCATGGACATGCGACGTGTACTGTTGATCCCCGCCAGCGCGCGGCCCGTTGACCCTGGCCTGGCCAGCCTTTCCATGGACGCACAGGTCTGGGAAAACGGCTATCCCCTGGTCGTCGGCAAGGCCCGCCACGGCCTGCTGCAGGACTTCTGGCGGCACTACTACGGCGAATCCGCCGCCATGTTCGTGGCCTCGGACCAGTTGCTGGAACTGCACAACGACATCATGGCCGCCATCCCCGCCTGCGTGGGCGAGATGCCGGTGCTGCGCTTTCTCAACGACCTCGGAAGAATGTGCCTGCAGGCGCATGGGGACGGCAGCGGGCTGCAGGTCATCGGCGACTGACGAAACGGATGACTCCTGGGGTTGCCGCGCATCCCTGTCGCGGCATTGGGGCGCATGCACAATGGCATGCGCCTTTTTTCGTGCCCGCCCGACCATGAGCAACGCCCCGGATAGCCCCCCTCTTGCCCTGACCGGCAGCTGCCTGTGCGGCGCCATCGCCTATGCACTGCGCTCCACGCCCCAGGCCGTCTCGCACTGCCACTGCCGCATCTGCCAGAAGGCCCACGGTGCCGCATTCGCCACCTACGGCAGCGTGCCGGCAAAGGACCTTGTCTTCACCCGGGGCCAGGAGCAATTGCGCTCCTTTGCCTCATCGCCCGGCATCACGCGCTGCTTTTGCCAGCAATGCGGCTCATCGCTGTCATGGCACAGCCAGCATTACGAAGAAGGCGCATGGATCTCCGTCGCACTGGCCACGCTGGATTCGGAGTTTGTCGTGGGCAGGCAGCGGCATGTGAACCGGGGGGCTGGGATGGCGTGGGTGGATGGTGGGACAAGGTGATCGGGCGGATGGGGTCGGCCAAAAGCGGCCGGATGCCAAGGCCTGACCGGCCGGTCGACCGGTGGACGACTTGTCCAGTGGCGGTCCTGGGGCGGCACCTATGATGCAGGGCGCGCCAGACGAGCCTGTGCTGGTGGTCTTCTCGGACAAGCAGAACCAGGGCAATCCGGACCGGCCCTTCCAGTACTTATGAACGACAACCCAAGCCAGGCACTCGCAGAGCAGCTGCAGAGCTCCACAAAAAACGTCGATGTGTTCATGGCGCTGCAAGCGCTGTCCTGCGCCGCCCCCGCAGTGGCTTTCGAGGCCATCACGACATTCATGAGGTCCGCGCCGGCAAATCAGCTGCCCCTGGCCCGAAATGCACTGCTGGAGCTGGCGGACCGCGCTCCCGCGCTCCTGGTGAGCGCGACGCTGGACGAAGACGCAAAGGTGGCTGACGCGGCCAGGCAGGCCTTGTTGATCCGTCCCTCCAATGAGGGCCTGCCCCTGTACCTGCGCATGGCCAAGTCCAAGAGCGTTGACGAAGCCTGCTCGGGCTGCATGTACCTGGGCCGTATCTCCTCGCCACAGGCCCGGGCGCCTTTGTTCAAGGCCTTGGGCCACCGCAGCGCAGCGGTGCGCGAGTATGCGGCGACATCCATTCACAGCCACGCCGACGAACACTGGATCGCCGACCTGCTGGAGGCCATCCGCACGCTGCGGCGTGAGGAGACCGACAAAAAGAAAGACTTTGGCGAGGTGATCAACACGCTGTGCAGCGCGGTGGTCCAGAAATCCACACACGCCTGCCTGGACCTGCTGATGGAAGGACTCCACGATGCGGACGCCAGAGTCCGCGGGACCTGCATCAGCGCACTGGGGCGCCTGGGCGATACGGCAGCCGTGGTCCCGCTGATCGAGACGCTTGAACACCCGCGCCGCGGGATGCCGCGGGAGCTGAGGACGGCATTGGTCAAGGTGCTTGGCGAGTTGGGCGACGCGCGTGCGATCGCGCCACTGCTGCGTGCCGGAGTGACCGTTGCAGCACCGGCGCTGGGCCCGCTGAAGGCGCAGGAAGCCGTGCCTGAACTGATGGCCGCGCTGGAGCAGGCAAGGACACCGCGCGATGCCGACGAGCTGGCCGAGGTGTTGGCCCAGCTGCAAGGGCCCGGCGAGTCGCAGTGGCCCCGCGCAGGGTTGCGCACGGCGTCGCTGCAGGTACGCCGAGCCGCCGCGCTGCAGCTGGCGCGCACCGCGCCCCAGGAAGCGGCCCAGCATCTGCGCGCCATGCTGCCCCAGCTGTGCGGCGGCGACGCCGTGGGCGTGGCCGAAGCGCTGGCCTTGATGGGCTCAGCAGAGGGTTTCGAAGGCTTCGCGAAGGCATTGGCGGACGACCCCCACCACTGGAATGCCAGCGCCGTGGCGTACGCCTGCCAGAATCTTCGCGGCCCCCAGGTGCAGGCCCTGCTCCTGGGGCTGATACCCGGCATCCGCAACGAATACGTCCACCACGTCTGCAAAGCGCTGGCAGCGCAAGGGGCTGACGTATTGCCTGCGCTGATCGCTGCAGCCCAGGCAGCCGGCGACAGCTTGCGATACCGCTACGTGATGGCGCTTGCCGAATTCCGCGACCCCCAGGGGGCCGGTTTGCTGGCGCCTCTGATGGTCCGCCGCAACCCGTTGCGGGACGCCGCCATGCTGTCGCTGTCAGCCACGCCCAGCGCCGAGGCCAGCGCGGCGCTGGCTGCGGCATTGCTGCAAGCCGAATCGCCGGCTGATGCCCGGCTGATCACCGAAACGCTGGCGAAGGCAGCCACGCGCGAGGCGATTCCCGACCTGATACGGGCGCTGCAGGCCGACCTCGCCACCGAAGAGATATTGGAAGCCTTGGGCCGTCTGGGCAGTCTGGGCGACCAGGCGGTTGTGCCTGCACTGATCGATCAACTGAGCAGCCCCAACGCGCGCCGCCGCCAGGCAGCGGCCATGGCGCTGGGGCAGATCGCGGACCCTGCGGCGGGGGCACCGCTTGTCCGCCTGCTGCTGAAAGAGTTTCATCTGGAGGTGGCGCAGGCCGCAATGCAAGCCTGGCTGGCCATGGGCGCGCAAGATGGTGGCGCACTCGATGGGCTGGGCGCGCCGGGCACGCGCGCATTCCTGTTGGCCAGTGCCAGACAGCTGCGCAGGGAACGCTGACACGCACATCCCCGCACGGATTGCGGTGCGCCCGGTCAGGATCTGCCATCGCTGTAGAGCCGGCATTCGGTGCGGCTGCTTGAGGCTGAGAGCTGCCCGGCCCCTTGACGAAGATTCACCGTGCCTTCAGGCAAAATCCAGACGATCGGGAAAGCTTGGCGTCAGGTCTGCCGGGAAGCCCAACTTGAAGAAGGGAACAGTATCAATGGCACTGACGAAGAAGGGCGAGTTCTGGTACGGGACAACGTCCGGCGACACCCAAGCCGAGCTGCGCAGCTACAGCGTTGCGAATCGCCATGAGGCCGTCCGGTTTGCCTCGTCCAAATGCGATTGCGGATGCCGGACTTTTGCGCTGCAGACGGATGAAGAAGCCGGCGTGGCCATCCGCACCTGCACCGACTGCGGGCAGGAACACCTGATGGGCGACAGCGCGGAACATGTTGAAGAGGCCACCCCTGAGGCACACGAGTGCGTGTGCGAGAACGAGACGTTCGAACTGATGTCCGGCGTCTCCGTGTACGAAGGCACACACGACGTGCGCTGGTACTACATCGCTTGCCGCTGCGTGGAATGCAATCTGGTTGGGGTCTTCGCAGACTGGAAGTGTGAAGCGGGTGATGCGGCGGCCTTCCTCGCCAAGGTATGAGCGCGCGGGATCAAGACGCGCTGCCCAAAGATCTGGTCAAGCGGGTTTGCCGGGTGCATGCAGGCGATAGCGCAAAAAGCGAGTCCCCTGAATATCCAATGCGCCATCTGGCCGAAATCCCAGCTTGAGAATCCCTTTTATTCTGGTTCTTGAAGGTGGCAGCAAAATTGTGATGGAGCTCAGTCCCAAGCCAGTGAATGCACGTTTCACTATCTCTTGATAGATGGCTTTGCCACTTCCCCAGAATTTGGGGTGAAGCACCAAAGCGAGGTCGGCATCACCTTCCTCGTACTGCAAACCGCCCCAGCCGGCAAATTGCTGATCAATTTCAAACGCCCATGGCCCATAGCCGTATTGCTGCCACTGGGCATCCTTTTGCCGAGCCCATTCATTTGCTTTCGCCAGGTCGAAATTCGCACTGCCAAGCGGCATTTGTCGCAGCACATCTGGATTGTTGTTCAGCGAAACAATGTGAGCCGGATCAACTTCAGTGAGCCGCTTAAATTTCAAATTCATGCCTGTATCTGGTTGTCTACCCATCAAATTCAAAGCCTACCAAAACGGTGGTTGCCGACCGTCTATCTGAGCGTCAACCAAGGGGCAGCAGTCCACAGTGCGGGGTTGCTGCCGCTGCAAGCCAAGGCTTCACTTTCTGATCGGCGGTGCGCAACCACTGCTCGACGCTCGGCAACGCACCGCCACCAGACCCGCTGCCAGCAGCGAAAGCAACGCCAGCGCCCAGGGGCCGAGCGCGGGGATGGCCTGCGGGGCCAGCAGCACGGGCAGGCCGGGGTCGGTGATCTGGTTGGGCACGGAATCGCTGTCACCCACGCCGCCATCGGCCAGGGTGAAGGTCACGCTCAGGCCGTCGGGTGCAAACTGCGCGCCGGGCAGCGCATACCAGTGCGGCAGCGCGCAGGCAGCGCCGGTGCAGCCCAGCCCATCGGGGCTGGGGCCGTATTTGTAGTAAACGGCCCCCTGCGGCACTGGTGTGGTGAAGTGCACGGTCACCTGTGCATCTGCATTGCCAGCGACACGCCCCAGCACCAGGCCCAGCGGCGCGTGCACCGCACGCACATGGGACGGCAAGGGCGCGGGCAAGGTGGAGGCAAAGGCGGCGCTGCTGATCTCCCAGCCGTTCGCTCCATCCACCTCCACCGCCCCCAGATTGCCGTTGCCGCCCGCACCCTGCCACGGTGCGCTGCACTGCTGCGCTGCGCCGCCATATTCACCGCTGCACTGCCATTTGTGTTGGCCGCCAGCGGATAGCACTATCCCTGGCGTGCCCGTGGCGCACAGATTCGCGATGGGCTTGAAGGCCACAGCGCCGTTGGCCGCTGAGCCGCAGATCGCATCGACCGGGTCGTGGGTGAACGTGGCCGAAACGCTGCGCGGACTGGTCACGTTGGTGAGCTGGCATGCTCCCGTGCCCGCGCAATCGCCCGACCAACTGGTGAAGTGATAGCCCGTACCAGGCGTGGCAGTGCAGCTTGCGTCCTGGCCGTGGGTGACGGGGTTGGGCGTGCAGGTGACCGTGCCGTTGGTGGTGGCGGGGGCGATGCTGATGGGATAGGTGTTCAGCGCGAAGGTGGCACTCACGCTGCGCGGGCTGGTCACGTTGGTGAGCTGGCATGCCCCCGTGCCCGCGCAATCGCCTGACCAACTGGTGAAGTGATAGCCCGCATCGGGCGTGGCGGTGCAGCTTGCGTCCTGGCCGTGGGTGACGGGGTTGGGCGCGCAGGTGACCGTGCCGTTGGCCGGGGCGGGGGTGATGCTGATGGGGTATGTGTTCAGCGCGAAGGTGGCACTCACGCTGCGCGGGCTGGTCACGTTGGTGAGCTGGCATGCACCCGCCCCCGCGCAATCGCCTGACCAACTGGTGAAGTGATAGCCCGTATCGGGCGTAGCGGTGCAGCTTGCGTCCTGGCCGTGGGTGACGGGGTTGGGCGTGCAGGTGACTGTGCCGTTGGCCGGGGCGGGGACGATGCCGATGGAATAGGTGTTCAGCGCGAAGGTGGCACCCACGCTGCGCGGGCTGGTCACGTTGGTGAGCTGGCATGCCCCCGTGCCCGTGCAATCGCCCGACCAACTGGTGAAGTGATAGCCCGCATTGGGCGTGGCGGTGCAGCTTGCGTCCTGGCCGTGGGTGACGGGGTTGGGCGTGCAGGTGACCGTGCCGTTGACGGCGGCGGGGGTGGCGATGGAGTGGGTGTTGGGCGTGAAGGTGGCCGAGACGGTGCGCGACGCGGTCACGCTGGTGAACTGGCATGCCCCCGTGCCCGTGCAATCGCCCGACCAACTGGCGAAGTGGTAGCCCGCATCGGGCGTGGCGGTGCAGCTTGCATCCTGGCCGTGGGTGACGGGGTTGGGCGTGCAGGTGACTGTGCCGTTGGCCGGGGCGGGGACGATGCCGATGAAATAGGTGTTGAGTACAAATGTGGCACCCACGCTGCGCGGGCTGGTCACGTTGTAGAGAATGCACGCGCTGGCAGTGCCCGCGCAATCGCCCGACCAATGGGTGAAGTGGTAGCCCATCGCGGGCGAGGCGACGCAGATGGTGTCTTGCCCATGGGGCACGGGGTTGGCCGTGCAGTTCACGCTGCCGCCGGTGACGGCAGGGGTGGCGATGGCGTAGGTAATCGGCGCGAAGGTGGCTCCCACGCTGTGCGCGCTGGTCACATTGGTGAACTGGCATGCACCCGTGCCCGCGCAATCGCCCGTCCAGCCGGTGAACTGAAAGCCCATTTGCGGCGTGGCAGTGCAGCCAGCGGCCTGGCCGTGGGGCACGGGGTTGGGCGTGCAAGACATGCTCCCGCCCGTGGTGGCAGTGGTAGTGATGGCGTAGGTGATGAGCGTCGTGTTGGCAGAGACGGTGGTAGCCCCGAGAACCACGGGCTGGCAAGCCCCCGTGCCGCTGCAGGCGCCGCCCCAACCGCTGAAGGGGCGGGCGACAGGGTCGTGCACCGTGGCCGTGCAGGTGGCGCTGGAGCCATGGGTCACGGGGTTCGGGGTGCACTGTGCGCTGGCAATGCCCGCATACGTGTTGACTGTCACCATGTACTGGCGCGGTGCCAGGCAAGCGGCCGTGGTGCCGCCGCTGATGCCCGCGCAATTCCAGCGGAAGGCATCGGACGCGGCAGACTGGTTGGTGGCCGAACCGGCGCTGCACAAGAGGGTTGGCAAGGTGAGCGAAGGCGCAGTGCTGCCACACGCGCCATTGGTGGGCGGCGGGGCGAAGGTGGCGCTGATGGTGCAATTGCCGGTAATGGTCGCAGTGGTGTAGGTGTTGCCCACAAGCGATCCGCCGCAGCCGCTGACCTGCACCGTATAGCCCGGTGGCGTGGTGAGCGTGAAGCTGGCCTGCTGCCCCGCCGCTACATCGCGCCCCGCCTCGATGCTGCCGCCGCCCGTGGCCTGGGAGGTAACGAGGTAGGCGCGAGGCACGGAGCATTGCGGCGAAGGGTTGCCGCCGTAGCTGCTCTGGCACACCCAGGAGAAGGAGTAGGTTTCACCCATCACGCCGCTGGTCGTGCCCACGCTGCACAGCAAGGCGTCTGGCGGATAACGGCGAGGCGTGGTGCTGCTGGCACTGCCGCACACGCCATCGAGCTGCACGGAGCCGGCCTCGACCGTCATCCCGATGGAGGTCTGCGGCTCGGCCACCCAGGCCGGCTTGTGGCTCGCGCCTGAATACCAGGTCAGCCCGTCGTTGGTGGCCGTGGTGATCTGGCGGCGGATCATGGTCTGGCCGATGCTGCGCACCACCACCCAGGCAAAGTCGCCCGCCGCCACGATGCGGTCGCCCGTGAACACGCGCATGCCCGGCGTGGCCGCGTCGGCGGTGAAGGGGGCGCAGGCCGTCATGTCCACGAACGGCGTGGCGGCGCTGGCGTCGGTTGCGCACACTTGCAGCTCGAACTGGTCGATCTGGGTGAGATTCATCTTCACCTGCGTGATGCGCAGCGACTGGCTGCCAATCGGAATGCGGTTGGCCACCCACAGTTTGGTGTGGTAGCTGGAGTTGTGCTGGATGAGCCACGGGTCATTGGCGGCTGCCAGGTTGTCGAATACCGTGACTGCACCAGCAGACACTGAAGCCGCCACCGTCAGCAGCAGCATGGCAATTCGAAGGGCAAGGGTTTTCATGGCGATGGGGTGGGTGGGTGGAGCGGTGTTCCACCCAGCCGCGATCGGCCATGAAAAATGCTTTCAGCACTTGTGTATCAAGCGCTGAAAGCCATGTTGATGCAAGCGTGTGGCACGGGTGGATGCGCACTGCCGGCCATCTTGCGGGCTCGCAGCCCTGGCGGCTTGACTGTGCGTTCGTGCCGCGCTTGACTGGACGTTTCGCAAGCCTCACCCC
>NZ_WUMG01000058.1:0-36589 GCF_009827015.1 Delftia sp. CH05
GGGTGGGGGCGGGCCTGGCGGCCTGCTTGATTGCCTGGAGCTTGGTCGGCGCTTCGGCGGCCTGCGCGGCCTGCTGCAGCGCCAGCACGGTCTGGTTGGGCATGCCCGAGGCGCCTTCGGGCGGCAGGTGCAGCAGGCTGCTGGCAAACCAGTGGGCGGCCTGGGCGTCGGGCACGTCGGACAGCGGGCCGCGCCAGACCAGCATCAGGCCGCGCGCATGGGCCTGGCGCACCAGGTCATAGATGGCGGAGTCCTGCAGCCAGTCGCCGCGCACCTCGATCCAGGGGCTTCCCTTGGAGGCGTTCTCCAGCAGGTCGCACAGCACCTGGCGGGATTGGGGCGACAGCAGCACCGGCGGCGACTGCGTGCCCCAGGTCTCGCGCAGTATGCGCAGCAGGTGGGCCACGTCGGCTTGGACGCCGGGCTCCTCGTGAAGATAAAGCTGCACGCCCGCCAGACGGCGGGCCTGGTTCCAGAGCGGCCTATAGCCGAGGGTCAGAGAGCTCAGGACGGACTGGACCATGGATGCATGCGCGGGCGGTTATCAGTTGATGAAGTTGAACAGTGACAGTTTCTGGATCGAGGCGTAGGACTGCAAGGCCGCCTGCAGTCCTACCTTCTGCATGTCCACTTCCGAGAGGGCCTTGATCATATCTATGTCTTCGGCGCGTGAGCGGTCTGCCTCGAGTTGAACTTCACGGTCCAGCAGGCCATCTTCAATGCGGTCGGCACGGTTGAGCAAGTCACCGGCCAGGCTGCGTGCCGAGTGCAGGCGGCTCATACTGGAATCGATCTCGGTCAGGCCTCGGCCAATGGCCTGGGTGAGTTCTGGCTTGGCGCTGCCGTCGGCGTTGGCTCCATTGCGCACAGCATCAATCACACGGTCGACCACGCTGAATACATCGGAGCGCGTGCTGTCCTGCAGCACGAAGCCGTCGCCCGCCTTGGGTGTTCCAGAAACAGTGACACGCATGCCCTGGATCTCGATGGCATCACCCGATTTGAAGGGGCTGAAGGTGGCTCCGTTGTCGGCACTGTATTGCAGGTTGCCGCTGGCATCAGTGGAAAATTTCACGGTGATGGGGCGTGTCGCTGCTGCGGCGGCGGCAGGATCGGTGATGGTGCCCACATCGGTCCAGAATTTTCCGCCACCGGCCGTGTCCAGGCTGACCTGGTAGACGCCGTTTCCTGTGGGAACGTTCATCCATGCGGCAGCGCCGTCGATGGAGTTGGCAATGCCGCTGTCGTTGCTGCCTGCCTGGCCGGGCTGGCCCACGAAGTTGTATCCCTGAATTGGCTGGTCGGCGCTGTCCAGGCCTCGGAACAGTGGCAGGCCATTGGTGTCTTTGCGATTGGCGTAGGCCACCAATTGCTCACGAAGGCTGGTCATTCTGGCCAACAGAGTGTCGCGAGATTGCTGATCGAATGAACCGTTGCCCGCGTTCACCAGCAAGTCCCGAAGCTCCTGCATGGCGGAGTGAGCCTCGCCGAGCGTCGACTCGGCATTGGTCATGATGTTGCGCTGCGCATCCAGCGAACGCTGGTCTGTTGCGGTGCGCGTCAGCCGGGTCTGAGCGCGCTCGGCCTGGGCCGCTGCCACGGGGTCATCGCTGGCGCGCAGCACGCGTTTGCCGGCAGTGGTCTTCTCCATCAGTTCCACGAGGTTGCTCTGGCGCGATGTGAGGTTGCGCACCGTGTTGTCGTACATGTTGGCCGTGCCAATGCGTGCGATGTTGCTCATGTTGGATCTCCTCGCGAAATTAGCGGCCCACGGCCTGAAGCACACTGTCGAAAATGCCCTGCGCCACTTGCAGCATCTTGGCCGAGGCCTGATAGGACTGCTGATACTGCAGCAGCTTGGCCGCCTCTTCATCGAGGTTCACGCCTGACACCGCCGTACGGTCTGCCTCGAGGTTGGAGGCGATGGTCCCGGAGAGCTTGGCTGCGTAAGTGGCGCTCTGGGTGCGCGCGCCTACCTGCGCGATCGCGCTGGAGAATCCATCGCTGAGTGAAGTACTCTTGTCGAATACCTGCTTGTCGCGCAGGTCCAGGAAAGCCGATCCGTTGCCCGCGTTTCGCAGATAGCTGTCGCCATATTGCGGATCCAGTGCATTGCCCACGCGCAGGGAATCTCCATGGTGAGGGGTTCCTGTAAGGGTAACGGACCAGCCGTCGACCGTGATGGGCTCGCCCGATACATAGGGATGTGCGACACCGTTGCCCGATGCCGCGCCCGTGAAGCTGTAAGTGACGGCACCGGTTGTCGCATCCACCTGAAAGCTCAACTGCACTCCAGAAGGAGTTGGAGGCAGTGCTGAAGTGGGCGACAGCATTTTCAGCGAAGTCATCTGCAGATTGCCCTTGTTGCCTTCAGCCATGCCGGCGGTGATGGGATTGGCAATTGCCAGATCCCGGGCAGACGATACAAGCGCCTTGAAGTCGTGAGCGGCGGCAGAAAAAGGCTGGAACAGCACGCTCTGGTTGGCCGCGCCTGGCGCGGATATCTCGAAGCGCAGTCCATCCACCGTGGTGTTTGCAAGGTCGGTGACGTTGGCGAACTCCGTGGTCTTGTTGTCCGACAGCCGGACCAGGGAGAGGGCCCCCCCGGTCTTGAACACCACTTTGTAGTCGGACGCGGCATAGGCCGTGTAGTCCAGCGCAGCCTTGGGATTGCTGGTGGAGGTTTGGTCGACGAACTGCACCTGTGCGGTGATGCCCGAGATCGTCGTGCGGCCCGCTATGGCCGTGGGTACCGTGAACAATGCTGTGCCGCGCGTGCCATCCTGTGTCAGGCCGCTTTGGTGCTGGGTATTCATGGCTGCGCCCAGGGCGGCTGCCATGCGCCCGAGCAGGTTGCGGCCTTCCGAGAGATCACTACCCTGGAATTGGAGCAGGCCGGCGATTTCACCGCCTCCGAGCATTCCAGGCGAGAGCTCCACATCCGTCCCGCCGGATTGCTTGAAGTACAAGGTCATCTGGCCACTGCCGGGGTATTGGGACGATTCCCTGACTTCTAGCTTGGCCGCATTCTGGCCCAGTACCAGCGGCTGGCTTCCACCCACGAACAGGCTGATGGAACCGTCATCAGCCGGAATCTGAGTGGTCTGGACGTACTGGTTCATGTCGCGCACCAACTGGTCACGCTGATCCAGCAGATCGTTGGGTGCATGGCCTGTGGCAATGGACTGGCTGATCTGCCCGTTGAGCGTTGCGATCTGGCTGGCAAGGCTGTTGACCACGGTCACGTCATTGCCCATCTGCTGGCGTGTGTTGTAGTCCAGCTCCTCCAACTGTGCAGAGGACGAGCGAAAGCGGGCCGCCAGTTCGTTCATGCGGGTCAGCACCACGCTGCGCGCCGTCGGATCCGTGGGTGCACCGACGATGTCGGCGAACGAATTCATCATGTCCGTGATGGCCGCGCCCAGGCCGGTCTTGCCGCCGCTGAACACTTCCTGCATCTGCGCCAGCGAGGTGGCGCGCGCCGAATCGGCCGCCGACACGGCGCTGGCCGTGGCCGCCTGGCGGTTCAGCAACTCGTTGAAGTTGCGCAGGATGGTGTTCACATCCACGCCATTGCCGATGTAGCCGCTGCCCATGTTCTGGCCCGGCGAGGTCTGGAAGGCCACGCTCTGGCGCGAGTAGCCGGCCGTGTTGACGTTGGCGATGTTGTGGCCGGTGGTCTGCAGGGCGATCTGATTCGCCATCAGGGCGCGGGATCCGACGTTCAAAAGGCTCATGGCGTGTTCTCGGTTTAGGCTTGTGCGCGTGCCGCGCTCTGCACGGCGCTCTGGATGGCGCGGCTGAGCTTGCTGGCGTATTCGGGATCGGTGGCGTAGCCGGCTTTCTGCAGCTCGGTCGCATAGGCCAGGGCCGAGTCGGTCTTGCCCATGGCTTTCTCGTAGCGCGGATTGCTGGTGATCAGCCGCGCATAGTCGCGGAAGGACTCCTCGTAGGAGCCGTAGGCGCGGAACTTGGCCGTGACCTTGCGCGCCACGCCGTCGATGTATTCGGTGGTCGTGACCTCGGCGACCTTGCCCGTCCAGCCCTTGCCGGCCTTGATGCCGAAGAGGTTGTGGGCATTGCTGCCATCGGCGTTCTTGATCTCGCTCTTGCCCCAGCCGGTCTCGTGGCCGGCCTGGCCCAGCATGAAGGCGGCCGGAATGCCGCTTTCCTGCGCCACGCGCGCCGCGGCGTCGCCATGGTGGGCCACGAAGTTGTCGCGGCCCTTGGGCGCGGGTGCGTAGGCGTTGACGGACTGGGCCGCGCTGCTGCGGCTGCCGCTCCAGGCGCCGATGGCAGCGGTGCCGCCGGCGGCGCCATTGGCATTGGTGGCCGTGCTGCGCCAGGCGATGCGGCTCATGCTCAGCGTGGAGGGCACGGAGATCTCGGCATCCTCGGCGGCTTCCGAGCCCATGGTGCGGGCCAGCTGGCGCGTGATGGCATCCGACAGTCCGCCGGGCTGGCCCGACATGGCCACCGACAGCTGCTGGTCCAGCATGTCGGTGCTGAGGTTGCCCTGTGCGCTGTCGAGCAGGCCGGACTTCATGGTCGCCTCGCGCATGCTCTTGATCATCTCGCGCATGAACAGCGATTCCAGCTGTTTGGCGGTTTCCTTCGCGGCCTGCGGGCTGTTCTCGCCGGCCGCGAACTTGAGTGCGTTGAGGGACCGGGCGTCGGCCGCCAGCGCATTGCTGGCCGCAGTCTGCGATCCATTGGGAAGTGCGATGCTCATATCACCTCCAGTTCGGCGTTGAGAGCGCCTGCGGCCTTGATGGCCTGCAGGATGGCCAGCAGGTCCTGGGGCGTGGCGCCCAGCGTGTTGAGTGCGCGCACCACGTCGGTGAGCTGCGGGGAGCCGGGCATGTTGATGATGTTGCCGGGCTCCTGCTTGATCTGGATGTCGGACTTCTGGGCCACCACGGTCTGGCCCTGCGAGAAGGCGCCGGGCTGGCTGATCACCGGCGTGGTGCTGATGGTGATGGCCAGGTTGCCGTGGGCGATGGCGCAGGGGCCCAGGGTCACGGCCTGGTTGAGCACGATGGAGCCCGTGCGTGCGTTGATCACGACCTTGGCCGAGGGCTTGGAGGTCTCGATCGGCATCTCCTGGATCTCGGCAATCATGCGCACGCGCGATCCCGGGTCCTGGGGCGCGGATACGCGCACGGTGCGCCCGTCCAGCGCCTGCGCCACGCCCTGGCCCATGCGCTGGTTGATGGCGCGCACCACCTTGTCGGCGGTCTGGAAATCGGTGGCGTTCAGGCCCAGCGTGATGCTGTCGCCTTCGTTGATCGGGGTGGGAACGGCGCGTTCGACCTGGGCGCCCTGCGGCACGCGGCCCGCGCTCAGGTGGTTGATCTGTACCTTGGAGCCGCCGGCCGAGGCGCCGGCGCCGCCGACCACGAGGTTGCCCTGGGCCAGCGCGTAGATCTCGCCGTCGGCACCGCGCAGCGGCGTGGTCACCAGGGTTCCGCCCTTGAGCGACTTGGCATTGCCCACGGAGGAGACGACCACGTCGATGGTCTGGCCTGGCTGGGCAAAGGCTGGCAGCTCGGCGGTGACGATCACGGCCGCCACGTTCTTGAGCTGCAGCTGGCCCGCGTTGCCTGTGGCGGGCAGCGAGATGCCCATCTGCTCCAGGTAGTTGGCCAGGGCCTGCTTGGTGTAGGGCATCTGGGTGGTCTGGTCGCCCGTGCCGTCGAGGCCGACCACCAGACCGTAGCCGGTCAACTGGTTGCTGCGCACGCCCTGGATGGCAGCGACCTCCTTGATGCGTGTTGCATGCGCCGGCAGGGTCAGCATGCTGGCGCCGAGGGCGGCTGCAACCCAGAAGGGGCGCTGCGCTTGGCGCAATGTCAGGAGCATGGACAGTACTTTCATGCTGTCCATTCTCCGGAGAATCAGAACGGCATAACGTTCAAAAAGAACCGGGACAACCAGCCAATTGACTGCGCTTCCCCGGCCTGCCCGCGGCTGCGCGATTCCACGCGCACGTTGGCCACCTGGGTCGAGGCGACCAGGCTGCCGGGCTGCATGGTGCGCGGGTCCACCGTGCCCGTGAAGCGCAGCACATCCACGTTGTGGTTCACGCCGATCTGCTTTTCTCCGGCGATCACCAGATGGCCGTTGGGCAGCACATCGACCACCGTCGTGCTGATGGCGCCCGTGAACGTGTTGTCGCTGGACGTCGAGCCCGAGCCCGTGTAGTCGTTGTTGTTGTTGAAGCCGATGTTGGAGCGGTCCTTGAGATTGGCCAGCGCATTGCCCGAAAACAGCGGCAGCGCCGAAATCCCGGCCGTGGTCTTGTTGGACCGCTTGAGGCCAGAATCCGACTTCTGGCTGGCCGTCACACGCTCCACGATCTGCACCGTCACCAGGTCCCCCACCAGGCGCGCACGCCGGTTCTCGAAGCCGGGCCGGTAGCTGGCCGCGTTGAACAGGCTGCCCGTGGGGCTGCCGGCCACCGGGGCGGGCTGCGGCAGCACCGGCGGCGCCGTGGACGGCATGTCCACCGGCGGCGGGTCATTGAGCGTCGTGCAGCCCGACAGGACTGCCGCCAGCGCCAGGCACGTGCCCGTCGCGGAAAGGGAGAAGGTTCGTTGGGTCATGGCGATGTTCCCGGTGTTTCAGTGATCCATGCTTCGCATGAACCTGGCGAGCCATAGGCATGTGGCGCGACCCCGGAGACCGGCGCGGCCCAGGTCAGGGACGCCGAGCAAGGGCCGCCCCGCAGCGAGGGCGTCGTCCCCCTCCCTCGCGAAGCGAGTAGAGAGGGGGAAGCGGCGAAGCCGCTCAGGGGGAGAGATCAATTACAACTGCGCCAGCTTGGCCAGCATCTGGTCCGACGTCTGGATGGCCTTGGAATTCATTTCATAGGCGCGCTGGGTCTGGATCATGGTCACCAGCTCCTGCACCACGTTCACGTTCGAGCCTTCCAGGTAGCCCTGCTTGATCATGCCCATGCCGTTGACACCGGGCTGGCCCTGCTGGGGCTGGCCCGAGGAAGCGGTTTCCGTGAACAGGTTCTGGCCGCGCGGCTCCAGGCCGGCCGGATTGATGAACTGGCTCATCGCGATGTTGCCCACCTGCTGGGGCGCGGCCTGGCCGGCCATGGTCACGCTGACCACGCCCTCGGGGCTGATCGACACCTTGGTCGCGCCCTGGGGAATGGTGACGCCGTTGGCGATGGGCATGCCGCTGGCAGTCACCAGCTGGCCCTGGGCATCGACCTGGAAGGAGCCGTCGCGGGTATAGGCCGTGGTGCCGTCGGGCATGTTGACCTGGAAGAAGCCGTTGCCGTCGATGGCCACGTCCAGCGCATTGTTGGACTGCTGCAGGGCGCCCTGCAGGAAATTGCGCGAGGTGGCCACCGTGCGCACGCCCAGGCCCAGGTGCAGGCCCGTGGGCAGCTGGTTCTGCTCGGTGGTCTGGGCGCCCGACTGGCGCAGGTTCTGGTAGATCAGATCCTCGAACACCGCGCTGGCGCGCTTGTAGCCCGTGGTCGAGACGTTGGCCAGGTTGTGGGAGATCACATCCAGCTGGGTCTGCTGGGCTTCCATGCCGGTCTTGGAGATGAACAGCGAATTGATCATGGCGTTTTCCTTTTCAGTGCTTTCAGCCGTTCATGCTCAAGAGTTGGCTGGCCGTCTTGTCATTGGTTTCTGCGGTCTGCAGCAGGCGCATCTGGGTCTCGAACTGGCGGGCGGCGGCAATCATGCCGACCATGGTCTCCACCGAATTCACGTTCGAGCCTTCGATGGCGCCCGACAGCAGGCGGGCGTTCTCGTCGTTGGGCAGCGGCTCGCCGTTGCCCGTGCGGAACAGGCCGTCGTTGCCGCGCACCAGCGCAGCGTCCTCGGCCGGCGTGGCCAGCTTGACGCGGCCCACGGCCACGGGCAGCTGGTTGCCGGTCTTGGCGGTCAGCGTGCCGTCGGAGCCCAGGGAAATCGTGGACTCGGGCGGAATGTCGATGGGGCCGCCGCCGTCCGACAGCACGGCCTGGCCGTTGCTGTTGACCAGCTGGCCTTCCGGGGAGACCTCGAACACGCCATTGCGTGTGTAGGCTTCCTGGCCGTCCAGGCCCTGGACGGCGAACCAGGCGCGGCCCATGGCCATGGCGTCCAGTGCGCGGCCCGTGCGCTGGGTGGGGCCGGGCGTGTCCACGTAGCCGGAGGTCGCCTCCAGCGCGAACACGCGCGTGCCCGCGCCGCTGCCCTGCAGGGGCACGGAGCGGAAGGTGGACATTTCGGCCCGAAAGCCATTGGTGCCGGCATTGGCCAGGTTGTGGGCCAGCACGGACTGACGCTGCGCCGCTGCGTTGGCGCCCGTCATGGAGGTGTAGATGATGCGGTCCATGCCGGCTCTCCTGACTCAGTTCTTGGCTATCAGCGCAGGTTCACCAGGGTCGAGAAGACCTGGTCCTGGGTCTTGATGGTCTGGGCATTGGCCTGGTAGGCGCGCTGCGCGGTCATCATGTTCACCAGCTCGGCGGTCAGGTCCACGTTGGAGTCCTCCAGCGCGCCCGAACGCAGCGAGCCGAAGGTGCCGGACTGGGCCGTACCGTTGAGCGCCGGGCCCGAATCCGAGGTTTCCACCCACTTGTTGTCACCCACGGCGCCCAGGCCCTGGGTGTTGGTGAAGGCGGCCAGGGCCAGCTGGCCCTCGGTGCGCGTCACGCCGTTGGAGTAGGTGGCCACGATGGAGCCATCGTTGCCGACATTGATGCCGGTGAGCGCGCCTGCGGTGTAGCCGTCCTGCTTGAGGCTGCTGACCGCGAACTTGGTGCCGAACTGGGTCACGCTGGAGAAGTCCAGCGTCACACTGACGGTGCCCGGGGTTGGCGAATTGGGATTGTTGGTCTGGATGGTGGCAACAGCGGGGTTGGGTGCGACTGTGTTGAGTTTGCCTGCGGCGTCAAAGTTCAGTGTTGCCAGCACATTGGCCGTCTTGGGTGGCGTTGCAGTCGGGTCATCAAGGCCGTCATAGACCACCCAGGTATTGGGGGTCGCGCCCTTCTCGAAGTACATCTGCACAGGTGTGGCCACGCCTTGGCTGTCATAGACATTGACCGATGTGCCATAGGTGGCGCGTGGAGTGGCAGGGATCGGTGGCGTTTTGGTGGCATCGCCTGCAGCCACCGTGGCGCGCGCATCGAGGTTCAGCTCCACATTGATCTTGGTCGTGGTCTTGGCCGCAATCGGCTGGCCCGACGGGAAGACCATGGGCACGGGCTGGCCGCCGGCCAGCACCTTGCCCGTGGTGGCGTCCACGGGGTAGCCCATGACGTTGTCGCCCTGCACGGTCTTGAGGTTGCCCTGCTTGTCCAGGCCGAAGCTGCCGGCGCGCGTATAGGCCGTGCTGCCATCGGGCTGGCGCACCACGAAGAAGCCGTTGCCGTTGATGGCCACGTCCAGGTTGTTGCCCGTGGTCGTGATCGGGCCCTGGCGGAACTGCTGGGTCACGGCGGCCACGTTGACACCGATGCCGCTGGTCTGGCCGCTGGCCGAGCCGACGGCGCTGGCCACGGCCTCGGCGAACTCGGCGCGCGAGGACTTGAAGCCCGTGGTGTTGGCGTTGGCGATGTTGTGGCCGATCACGTCCAGGTTCTTGCTGGCGGCGTTCAGACCCGAGAGGCCTTGTTGGAATCCCATGGTGTGCTCCTGCGATGGTTTGGGGTGTTTGGTGCGGTGTTCAGTACACGGCCTTGACGGAGGTGTAGGCGACGTTGGTGCCGTCGTCCAGCTCCAGCGTCAGCTTGCCGTCGGTGGTGCCCGTGGCAAGCACCGCGTGGGGCGACAGCGTGGTCGAGGCCACGGCCTTGTCGGCATTCGTGGCCTGCACCGTGTAGCGCAGCTGGCTGGCATCGCCCGTGTACTTGCTGCCGTCCCAGGTGAAGTAGTTGCGGCCCGCAGTGCCGCTGCCCAGCTCGACGGTGTCCACCAGCTCGCCGCCGGCCGTGGTGATCTGCACCTTGACATCGGCGGCCGGGCCTTCGAGGTCGAAGGCCGCCGTATAGGACTTTTCCTTGCCCACGCCCAGGGTGTTGCCCTCGGTCAGCACGGTGCGGCCGATCATCTGCGTGCCCTGCAGCACCTGCATGGCCGTGAACTGGCCGGCCATGCTTTCCATGGTCTTGTTCAACTGCTGGATGCCGGTGACGGTGTTGATCTGCGCCATCTGCGAGGTCATCTGCGCGTTGTCCATGGGATTCATGGGATCCTGGTTGTTCAACTGCGCGACCAGCAGCTTCAGGAAACGGTCCTGCGCTGCTGCGGGGTCGGTGTTCGAATTGCTCGTGGTGTTCTTGTTGTTGAGGTCGGCCGTGCTGGCGACGCTGCCTGCGCCATAGATCATGGGAGTGGCTCCTGGAATGTGGTGCGGACGGGGCTCACTGGCCCATCTGCAGGGTTTTGAGCAGCAGCGACTTGGTCGTGTTCATGACCTCGACGTTGTTCTGGTAGGAGCGCGAGGCCGAGATCATGTTGACCATCTCGTCCACGGCGCTGACGTTGGAATGCGTCACATAGCCTTCGGCATCGGCCAGCGGGTGCTGGGGATCGTGGATGCGGCGGCCCGGCGTGTTGTCCTGGCTGATGGCGCTGACGCGCACGCCCGAGGAGCCTTCCTCGCCCATGGGCACGGTCTGGAAGACCACCTGGCGCGCCTGGTAGGCCTTGCCGTCGGGGCCGGCCACGGCATCGACGTTGGCCAGGTTCGAGGCCACGACGTTCAGGCGCTGGGACTGGGCGCTGACGGCACTGCCGGAGATGCTGAAGATGGAGAACATGGACATGGGAAAGCTCCTGTGGTCTGTGGCGCCGGCTTACTGGCCCTGGATGGCCGACAGCATGGTCTTGGCCTGGCCGTTCAGAAAGCGCAGCGTGGCTTCGTAGCGCACGGCGTTGTCGACGAAGTTGGCGCGTTCGCGGTCCAGGTCCACGGTGTTGTTGTCCATGTTGGTCTGGGCCTGCACCGAGTAGCCGAGATGGCTTTGCGCGCTCTGCCCCGAGGCGGCGGCAGGCAGCGGAATGTGGCCGCCCTGGCTGACGCTGGCCAGCGTCATGGGCGAGGGGCCGGAGGTGACGGCCGTCAGCGCCTCGCGGAAATTGAAGTCGCGTGCCACATAGCCAGGGGTGTCGGCATTGGCGATGTTGCTGGCGATTGCACGCTGGCGCTCGGCGCGCAGCACCAGCGCCTTGCTCTGGAAGTCCAGTCGTTCAGTCATCTTGTCGAGCATGTCGGCCTCGCCCTCTGGGATTTGCGGTGATCGGTTGACGAAATGGCGGCAGCCCACGGACTGCGGCATGCGTCGATTATGGAAATCGGGCCCGAACGCTAAAGCGCAAAGAAAGCGCGTTTGCCTGCGCAGTTCGGCGCTTCGGAAAACGGCGCCCGCCCTATATTTGCTGGCATCGCTCCATGCATCCCGCCCATCCTGACGGGGTGCCGGAGCAAGTCAGGAGCCCCAGCCATGTCGAACTTCAGCACCGCCCATCCGCCTTCCGCCGCCCGAGCCTTCGCCCGCGCCGCCGCATGCGCTGCGCTCGCCGCTGGAGCATCGCTGGCAGGCAGCGCGTTCGCGCAGAACGCGCCCGATGGCGCGGCCCAGCTCAGCCAGATCGGCCAGCGCTTTGCCGACGAGGCCCTGCAGCAGGGCATGGCCGGTGCGGGCGCCCTGCCCCTGCGCATGGAAGTGCAGATGGGCCAGCTCGATCCCCGCCTGCGTCTGGCCGCCTGCGCCAAGGTCGAACCCTATTTGCCCGCAGGCTCGCGCCTGTGGGGCCGTACCCGCCTGGGCCTGCGCTGCCTGCAGGGCGCCGTGGCCTGGAATGTGTTCCTGCCCATCACGGTCAAGGCCTGGGGGCCTGCCTGGGTGCTGCAAAACGGCGTGCCTTCGGGCCGCCCGCTGTCGGCCGACGACGCCGTCCAGGCCGAGGTGGACTGGGCCGAGGATTCGGCTGCCGTCTACGCCAACCAGCAGGACTGGGTGGGCCTGGTGGCTTCCCGCCCGCTGGCCGCAGGCCAGGCACTGCGCCAGAACATGCTGCGCACGCCGGCGCTGTTCGCGGTGGGTGCCGAAGTGCGTGTTCTGGTCAATGGTGGTGGTTTTTCCGTCACATCGTCGGGCAAGGCCATGTCTGCCGCCGGCGAAGGCCAGACCGTGCGGGTTCGCATGGATAATGGCCGGCTCATCTCCGGGGTGGTGAATCCCGAGGGCGTGGTGCTGGTGCAGTAAAAAAACCTCAAGTTTTGTTCCAGGCAGTCGAAAGCTAGGCACAGCGCCTTACGCCGCCAGGGCGATTGGAGAATCAAGATGAAGATAGGTCAAAAACCGGAACTGCCCGCCGCTGCCTCCCAGGCCGCCGCCAAGCAGCCCAAGACAGCCAGCGCCATTGCCAGCGAGGAATCCTCCGCACAGGCCCAGCCTGCCAAGGCGGCCGGTGTTCCCGTGTCGTTCTCGAACTCGGCCCGCGCACTGGACCAAACTGGTCGTGCCACCGCCGACTTCGATGCCAACCGCGTCAAGGAAATCCGCGAAGCCATTGCCAACGGCACCTTCCGCGTGAACGCCGACGCCGTGGCCGACAAGCTGCTGGCCAACTCCGAGGAATTCCTCTCGCACTCGCGCGTCTGAGCGCGGGTTCGGTTCTTTCTCGGTTTTTTCCTTCCGGCGCGAGCACGCGCTTTCTTTTTTCAGCAAGGCCTGTCCCATGACTCTCAGCGAGATGCTCGATTCCCTGGACGCGGTGGTCCGGATGGTGTCCGCCTCGCTGCAATCGAAGGATGCGGTCGCGCTGGAGCAGTCCAGCACCCGGCTGCGCGATGCCATGGCTGCGTTTTCCGAACTGGCCCGCCGCTTCAGCGCGGTCGACTGGACGCAGGAGCTGCGCGAGCGCGCCCAGGCTCTGGGCGAGCAGATGGCCATGCAGCGCGACCAGCTGGCGCGCATGGCGGTGGTGGCCCAGCACCAGGCGGCAGCGCTGATTCCCCAGGCTTCGGACCAGGCCACGTATGGACGTGACCTGTATGGACACCCTCACGCCGGACCGGGCAAGGCGCGCATCTACCACTCGGCCAGCTGAAGCAGCCTCCTTCTTCCTTTTTTCCTGTCCTGATCAACCCTCCGGCACGCGTGCCCGAGGGTTTTGTCTTTTCCGGGGTGGCGTCGGCGTGACGCGCCTGCCGGCCGGTGCAGGCAGGGCTGCGCATCGGCAGGCGACCCTCCATGCGCGGGAGGAGGTCACGCTTGCTGAAAAAGACGGGGGCTTTGGGCCGTGCGGTGACGGGCGGCCAGGAATGGGGAGGGTGGGCAAAGGCCCGGTTCGGCGAAAGCGGAACAACGCCTTGAAGAAGGCCGGATCCTGCGCGTGCCGGAAAGACGCAGCCATGCGATGGTGCGCGCAAATGCTGTTCGGTCTGCGGTTTGGGTGGGCAAAGAGGGTCCGGCCGGGGCCGGACGTCCTCAGACCTGCATGTTCATCACGTCGGTATAGGCCTGCACGAGCCGGTTGCGCACCTGCATCGTGGCCTGGAAGCCGATCTGTGCCTTTTGCATGGCGATCATGGTTTCTTCGAGGCTGACGGCCGGGTTCTCCAGCTGCACTTCACGCTGCAGCTGGCTGGAGTGGTTCTGGGCTGAACTGACGGACTGCAGCGCGCCTTGAAGGGCCTGGCTGAAGCCGCCAGCCGCCACTTTGGTCGATGCGTCGCCTGCGCCCACGCCTTTGGGGAGCTGGGTGCCGTACAGGGGAGAGGTGGTACTGGGGATGCGAAGGTCCATGACACATTCCATCGGAGTTAGCAAGATGACGAGATCGTAGGTCGGCAGGGTTTTCGCATCCGGGCAAATAGAAGGTCAAACGGCGCGCTTATCGGGCGAATGTGAAGCGGCGGACTTCGAATAATCGACAGCACGCTAGGGTCCTGTGTGTGCAGGGCTCGAACACCTGGAACCAAGATGTCTGCTGTCGCTGAAATCCCTGTCCCCCAAGCCACTCCCGTCCCCCAGCCTGCCCTGCAGCAGCGCTGGACGGCCATGGACCGTGGCCAGCGCCTGCGTTGGGGCGCGATCGCCGTGCTGCTGGTTGTCGCCGTGGGGGCGGCGGCCATGTTCTACCGCCAGCCGGACTACAAGGTGCTGTTCTCCAATCTGAGCGACAAGGATGGTGGCGCCATCGTCGCCCAGCTGTCGCAGATGAACGTGCCATACCGCTACACGGAAGGCGGCGGCGCCATCCTCATCCCGTCCGACCGCGTGCACGATGTGCGCCTGAAGCTGGCCACCCAGGGCCTGCCCAAGGGTTCGGTGACGGGCTTCGAGCTGATGGAAAACAGCAAGTTCGGCATCACCCAGTTCCAGGAACGCCTGAATTTCCAGCGCGGCCTCGAAGGCGAGCTGACGCGCTCCATCCAGGCCCTGGCCGCCGTGCAAAGCGCACGCGTGCATCTGGCCCTGCCCAATCAGAACGGCTTTTTCCGCGAGCAGCAAAAGCCTTCGGCCTCGGTGCTGCTGAGCCTGTACCCCGGCCGCGTGCTGGACCGCACGCAGATCGCGGGCATCGTGCACCTGGTGGCCTCCAGCGTGCCCGAGATGGCGCCCACGGCCGTGAGCATCCTCGACGATTCGGGCAAGCTGCTGTCGCAGTCGCCCGACGGCAACGCCAACGCCGTGGACATGCAGCAGCTGAACTACACCCAGCAGATCGAGCAGCAGTACGTGCGCCGCATCCTGGATATCCTGGAGCCTGTGGTCGGCAAGAACAATGTGAAGGCCCAGGTCTCGGCCGAGATGGATTTCAGCCAGACCGAGTCGACCTCGGAGCAGCACCGCCCCAACCAGTCCTCCGACGCGGGCGTGGTGCGCAGCCAGCAGGTGGTGGAGAGCACGGGCGAGCAAAAGCCGCCCCAGCCCACCGGCATCCCCGGCGCCACCAGCAATCAGCCGCCCCAGAACGCGTCCGCGCCGGTCAATGGCGCCAATCCCGCACCCCAGGCGGCCGATGGACAGAACGCCGTGCGCTCTGCCAGCAAGCGCGAGTCCATCACCAACTACGAAGTGGACAAGACCGTGCGCCACACACGCGGCAGCACGGGCAGCATCAAGCGCCTGACGGCCGCCGTGGTCATCAATGCGCCCCTGGTGGCGGCCGCTGCGCCGAATGCAGCCGGTGGCGCCACCGATGCCGCCACCGTTGCCGCCGCAGCGCGCGGCCTGACGGCGGCGCAGCAGGCGCAACTGCTGACCCTGGTGCGCGAGACCGTGGGCTACAGCGCCGAGCGCGGTGACTCGGTCAACCTGGTCAGCACCCCCTTTGTGCAGGACGAAGCGCCTGCCGAGGTGCCGCTTTGGCGCCAGCCCGAAGTGCTGGACATGGCCCGCAGCCTGGGCGTGCCCATCGGCCTGGCCCTGTTCGGCGCCATCTTGCTGCTGGGCCTGGTGCGACCCATGCTCAAGGGCCGCAAGACGGCTGCCGTGGGCGGTCAGCTCAATGCCATCGAGGGCGAGCAGCTGGACCGTCCGGCGCTGGCCGGACCCGCTGTCGATCTGTCTCCCACACAGGAGCAGGTGCGCCTGGAGCAGGCGCGCCAACTGGCCAAGCAGAACCCGATCGCGGTGGCCAACATCGTCAAGACCTGGATCAACGGCGAGGCCACCTGAGCCTGCCAAACACGGATTGCTGAGATATGGACGAACGAGGCCTGAACGACGCCGCCATCTTGCTGGTCTCCCTGGGCGAGGAGGAAGCGGCCGAGGTGTTCAAGCACCTCACACCCAAGGAAGTGCAAAAGCTCGGCGAGACCATTGCGCACATGCGCGGCGTCTCGCGCGAGAAGGTGGACTTCGTCATCAACCGCTTTGCCGATGACGCGGCCGCGCAAAGCCTGCTGGTGGACGACGCCAGCGGCTATGTGCGCTCGGTGCTCAAGCGCGCCCTGGGCGACGACAAGGCCGCGCTGCTGATCGACCGCATCCTGCAGGGCGGCGATGTCTCCGGCATCGAAAGCCTGAAGTGGATGGACCCGCTGTCGGTGGCCGAACTGCTGCGCGGCGAGCATCCGCAGATCGTGGCCGCCATCCTGGTGCACCTGGAGCACGAGCAGGCTGCTGCCGTGCTGATGCAGCTGCCCGAGCGTTTCCGCAGCGAAGTCATGCTGCGCGTGGCCACGCTGGAAGGCATTCAGCCGACCGCGCTCAAGGACCTCAACGAAGTGCTGTTCCAGGTGCTGGCCGGCGGCGACAAGATCCGCAAGACCTCGCTGGGCGGCGTCAAGACGGCGGCCGAGATGATCAACAACCTCGGCGGCAATGCCGACGTGGCCGTGCTGGACACCATCCGCAACTACGACCCGGACCTGGCGCAGAAGATCATGGACAAGATGTTCGTGTTCGACGACCTGGTCAAACTGGACGACCGCTCGGTGCAGCTGGTGCTGCGCGAAGTGGTGTCCGAGACGCTGATCATCGCGCTCAAGGGCGGTTCGATGGAAGTGCGCGACAAGATCCTGGCCAACATGTCCATGCGTGCGGCCGAGTCGCTGCGCGAGGACCTGGAAGGCCGCGGCCCGATGCGCCTGTCCGAAGTGGAAGCGCAGCAAAAGGAAATCCTGAAGGTGGTGCGCCGTCTGGCCGAAGAAGGCCAGATCACCATCGGCAGCGGCGCGGAGGACAGCTATGTCTAGTGGGATGAACTCGCGCTTCATTCCCTCCGAGGAGATTGACGAGCGCCAAGTGGTGCAGTGGCGCTTTGGTGCCGTGGACCACATGGGCGGCCTGCAAAGCCTGCCCGGCCTGCCGAACATTCAGGGCGCCCCCGATGCACAGGCTGCACCCGGTGGCGCCGGCATGGCGCGCACACCCGTTTCCTCGTCCGGCTTCCACAGCCTGTCGCTGCCCGGGCGCTCCGATGCGCCCCGGCTGGACGCCGATTCCATGGTGCTGGATGTCGACGCCGACGCGCCAGGCACGGCGGCATCCACCCCCGCCGTGGACGAGGAGCGGCTGCATGAATTGCTGGAGCAGGCACGCGCCGAAGGCCATGCCGAGGGCCTGGAGCAAGGCCGCCAGGAAGCCCGGCAGCAGTGGCAGCAGCACATGGATGACTATGTCTCCGGCACGGGCCGCGAGACGGCGCAGCGCGTGGACGCGCTGCTGTCCGGCCTGGACGCCGGCTTCAAGCAGCTGCAGGCGGATGCGGCGCAGGAATTGCTGAACCTGGCCTGCGACATCGCGCGCCAGGTGGTCCGCCAGGAGCTGCGCAGCCAGCCCCAGGCCCTGCTGCCCGTGGTGCGCGAGGCGCTGGACATGCTGGCCTCCGACGGCCGCGCCGCCACCGTGCGCCTGAACCCTGCCGACTTCGCCGTGCTGGACGAGGCGCTGCGCGCCGAGCATGGCGCCCAGTCCAAGGTGCAGTGGATCAGCGACGCTGGCGTGGCCCAGGGCGATGTGCGCGTGGAATCGGGCGGTGCCCAGGTCGATGCCGGCATGGACAAGCGCTGGCGCCGCGCCGTGGCCGCGCTGGGCCTGGTCTCCACCTGGTATGACGGAGAACGCGATGCCGGTTGATGCCTCCCTGGCCGATGCAGGCAAGCCCTGGCAGCAGCTGCTGTCCAATGCCCGCGCCCGCCTGCACAGCGACATTCCGCTGGAAACCCACGGCACGCTCACGCGCCTGACCGGCCTGGTGCTGGAGGCCACGGGCCTGCAGGTGCCGGTGGGCTCGCAGTGCTGGATACGCCAGGCAGGCCAGGACCCGGTGCTGGCCGAAGTCGTCGGCTTTGCCGGCGAGCGTGCGTTCCTGATGCCTGCGGGCGACATCCAGGGGCTGTCCAGCGGCGCCATCGTGACGCCGGCCGAACCCTTTGTCGCCCCGCTGCGCTTTGGCGACGGTCCCGAAGAGCCCGTGTCCATGGCGGCCGGCGTGCTGCGCCTGCCCATCGGCAGCGGCCTGCTGGGCCGTGTCGTGGATTCGCAGGGGCAGCCGCTGGACCATGGCGGGCCGCTGGCCGACGTCACGGCCGATCTGCTGGACCGCAACCCCATCAACGCCATGGACCGCGACCCGGTGCGCGAGACGCTGGACACCGGCGTGCGCTCGCTCAACGCCCTGCTCACCGTGGGCCGGGGCCAGCGGCTGGGCCTGTTCGCAGGCTCGGGCGTGGGCAAGTCCGTGCTGCTGGGCATGATGGCGCGCTACACCCAGGCGGACGTGATCGTCGTCGGCTTGATCGGTGAACGCGGCCGGGAGGTCAAGGAGTTCGTCGAGGACATCCTCGGCGCACAGGACCGCAGCCGCGCCGTGGTGGTGGCCGCGCCGGCCGATGCGCCGCCGCTGCTGCGCATGCAGGGTGCCGCCTACGCCACGGCCATTGCCGAGCATTTCCGCGACAAGGGCCAGCATGTGCTGCTGCTCATGGATTCGCTGACGCGCTATGCCATGGCCCAGCGCGAGATCGCGCTGGCCATTGGCGAGCCACCGGCCACCAAGGGCTATCCGCCGTCGTGTTTTGCCAAGCTGCCGGCCCTGGTCGAGCGCAGCGGCAACGGCCTCAACGGCGTGGGATCGATCACGGCTTTCTACACCGTGCTGTCCGAGGGCGACGACCAGCAGGACCCGATCGCCGATGCGGCACGCGCCATTCTGGACGGCCACGTCGTGCTGTCGCGGGCGCTGGCCGAGTCGGGCCACTACCCGGCCATCGACATCGAGCAATCGGCCTCGCGCGTGATGCACAACGTGGTCTCGCGCGAGCACTTCGAGCTGGCGAGGCGCTTTCGCGCTGTCTATTCGCGCTACCAGAAGGGCCGGGACCTGGTCCAGGTCGGAGCCTACATGGCGGGCTCGGACCCGCAGATGGACGAGGCGATACGGCTGCAGCCGGCCATGGCGGCCTTTCTGCAGCAAAGCATGTTCGAGTCGGCTTCCATGGACGAGAGCATCTCGGGCATGGCCGCCGCGCTCGGTGGTCAGTGATGCGGTGACGCGGCACTGAGATAACGCAACAGCGAACACAGGGAGGAAAACCCGGTATGTCGTCCTTGAATGCCTTGATGGTGGCCATCGATGCCGCGTCGCGCAAGCGTGACGAGGCGCGCCAGGCGGTGCAGGAGCGTCAGCGCTCGCAGCAGGCGGCGCAGGCGCAGATGGACCAGCTGCAGCACTACGTGCAGGAAATGCAGGCACGCTGGGGCGTGCAGCAGAACCAGTCCGTACAGCCCGAAGTCATGTTCCACCAATACCAGTTCATGGACCGCCTGCAGCACGCCATCGGCCTGCAGACACGGGTGCTGGCCGACCTGGCCATCCGCCTGGAGGCCGCGCAAAAGGCCTTGATGGCCTGCGAGCTGCGGGTCAGCAGCCTGCGCAAGGTGGTCGAGGTGCGCCGCCGCGACCTGGCGCTGGGCCAGATGCGCCGCGAGCAAAAGGAAACCGACGAACGTGCGGCCATCCAGTTTTTCCGCCGCAGCTTCGGGCTGACATTCCAGGAGGCTTGACGCATGTCCACCAACCAGATCGAACAGCGCGCCGACGCGCGCAGCGCCATGCAGCGCACCATGGAGGGCGTGCGTTCCGCGCGCGCGGCGCAGCCGCCGTCCAATGAGCAGGCCGCAGGCTTTTCCTCGCTGCTGGCCGCCATGGATGGCATTGGCGGACTGCCGGACCTGGGCCAGGTCCTCGGCGATGAGGGGGCCGGCGCACTGGCCAACCTCAAGGGAGCAATTCAGGGCAGCCTGAAGGATCCGGCTGACCTGTCCGGCCTGGCGCAGGGGCTGCTGCAGACGCAATTGCCGCTGCAGCCCCAGGCGGAGACGGCCGATATGGCCACTTCCGCGCAGGCCGATGCCATGCTGCTGGCCGCCAACGGCCAGGCGCCCTGGCTCAGCCTGGTCGGGCAGACCGCCCACCTCGATGGCAAGGGCGACCGCGACATGCTGCAGGGCGTGGCGGGCGACTGGTTGTCTGGCCGGGGCAGTGCCGCCATGCTGGCCTTGCGCCAGGAGCAGGGCGTGGTGGCGCATGCCGCCTTCATGGCGCCGCAACCTGCAGCGGGCGATGCCGCAGGCGCGGCGCTGGCCGCGAACGCCAACACGGCGGCGCTGGCTGGCGCAGTGGATGCCGCTGCAGCCGGCACGCCCGCCGATACCGCTGCGCGCCAGGGCGCCCAGGCACAGACACAGGCGGCCGATGTGCTGGCCGCCGTGCAGTCCGATACGGCGCTGACGGCCGCCGCAGCGCGCACGGCATCTGCAGCCCAGGCCACGCATGAGCACACACCCCAGGCGCTGGCGCCCAGCGTGCGGCAGGACGCGGCCCTGGCGTCGGGCATTGCGCTCAACGGCATGGCGGCGGTGCGGCCCGCGGAATGGCGCGGCCTGTTCGAGCGGGCCCGCGAAGGTGGCACCGGCTCCGCAGAGTCTGCCGCCAACGGATTGCATGGGGTTGCAGCCGCCGTGGGCGCGGCCCACGCCGGCCAGTCCCTGGGACAGCAGGCCGCCGGACACAATGGCGCAGCCTTGGCCCAGCCCGACGCCCAGGCACAGCCGGGCAACTCCACCGAGCGCGAGCAGCAGGTGTCCGAGCAGGTGGCCTTCTGGGTGCACAACAAGAGCCAGAACGCCTCGCTGTCTGTCGAGCATGAGGGCAAGGCCATCCAGGTGCAGGTCAGCCTGCAGGGCAACGAGGCCCATGTGCGCTTTGGCGCCAGCGAATCCCAGGCGCGCGAATGGCTGGGCAACGGTGCCGACCAGCTGCGCGAGCTGCTGCAGGCCCAGGGCCTGCAACTGGCCGGCGTCAGCGTGGACGCGGGTGGCCAGTCCGGCAATGGCGAGGCGAGGGGGCGCCAGGGCGCGGATGCCCAGGCGCGGCAGGGCCGCGTGAGCGCCATGGTCGATGCCGCCGGCGTCACGGGCGGCAATGGTGCCGCACAGGCTGGTGGCCGCGCGGCGGCAGGCGGGGTGGATCTGTTCGTCTGATTCTTCCTGCGCTTCTTGCGGGGCGGCGCATGCGCCGTTTTCCGGGTTTTCAGAACAGGCCGGGTGGCGACAAGCTGCCCGGCCTGTGGCGTTTGGGGGCCATCAAGCCAGCGAGAAACCGGGGTTTCATGCGCTTATTCAGGCCATGGCCCGAGGTCCAATCGCCGAATAATTCCTGCCATGGGCCTGCTGCGTCATGGCGCCGCGCACGATGCGCGAGCGCGTGGCGGTCCCGCTCACCCAGAGGAATTCCAGTGTCTGCCACACCCAATGCCGCCAACAATGCAGCTCCCGCCCCGGCCAAGGGCAAGAAGCTGATCGTGCTGATCGTCATCATCGCCGTCCTGGCCATAGGCGCGGCCGCTGCCTTCATCCTGCTGTCCAAGCGGCACAGCAATGCCGATGAGGAGGAGGGCGGCTCCAGCAAGGCGGCCGTCACGGTTCCCACCTTCCTGCCGCTGGACAGCCTGGTGGTCAATCTGTCCGACCCGGGCGGCGACCGCTTCGTGCAGATCGGCATCACGCTGGAGCTGGCCGACGAGAAGACGGCCACTACGGTCAAGCAGTACCTGCCCAGCATCCGCAACGGCATCCTGATGCTGGTGTCCCAGCGCACGGCCGAGGAGTTGCTGGAGCGCGACGGCAAGGAACGCCTGGCTGCCGACGTGCTCAACGAAGTGTCCGCACCGCTGGGCTACGGCAACCAGGCCAAGGCCAAGAAGCGCAGTCGCGACGAGGATGCAGAGGACGAAGATGGCGAGCGCCGCCGCTCCCCTGGCAAGAACCCCGTGCGCCGCGTGCTGTTCTCCAGCTTCATCATTCAGTAACCGGGGAGGCAAGGCGCCATGAGCGATTCGTTTCTCTCCCAGGAAGAAGTCGATGCCCTTTTGGAGGGCGTGACCGGCGAGAGCCAGAAATCCACGACCGAGGAGGTCGAGGCGGGCATCATCCGCCAGTACGACATCTCCAGCCAGGAGCGCATCGTGCGCGGGCGCATGCCGACGATGGAGATCGTCAACGAGCGCTTTGCCCGCAACTTCCGCATCGGCCTGTTCAACTTCATCCGCCGCAGCCCCGAGGTGTCGGTGGGCACGGTGTCGGTGCAGCGCTACAGCGCCTTCCTGCGCGAGCTGGTGGTGCCCACCAACTTCAACATCGTCGCCATCCGCCCGCTGCGCGGCAGCGGCCTGGTGGTCTGCGATCCCTCGCTGGTGTTCGGCGTCATCGACACGCTGTACGGCGGCACGGGCCGGCTGCAGACACGCATCGAAGGGCGGGATTTCTCGCACACCGAGCAGCGCGTGATCAACCGCCTGGTCAACGTGATCTGCGAGGAATACAAGAAGGCCTGGCACGGCATCTATCCGCTGGAGCTGGGCTACCAGCGCTCGGAGATGCAGCCGCAGTTCGCCAACATTGCCACCCCCAGCGAAATCGTCGTGTCCACGGCCTTCCAGCTGGAGATCGGCGACATCTCGGGCTCCATCCACATCTGCATGCCCTATGCGACGCTGGAGCCCATCCGTGATGTCCTGTACTCCTCCACGCAGGGCGACTCCATTGAAGTGGACCGCCGCTGGGTCAAGGTGCTCAAGCGCGAAATCCAGGCCGCCGAGGTGACCCTGGTGGCCGAACTGGCGCGCGCCGACGCCACGGTGGAGCAGCTACTGGCCATGCGCCCCGGCGATTTCATCGAACTCGACCGCGAGCCGCTGATCCGCGCCTCCATCGGCGGCGTTCCGATTTTCGAGTGCCAGTACGGCACTCACAACGACAAGTATGCAATCCGTGTCGAGCACTGCCTGCGCGGTGCCGATGCTGGCTGGATGGGAGAAAACAATGGCAACTGAAGACACGCAAAAGCCCGCTGGCGACGATCCGTTCTCGGGATGGGCAGAGGCATTGGACGAGCAGCGCGAGCGCGACGCCAAGCTGGAGGCGGAACAGGGCGGCCCGCTGACGGGCGAGCCCGTGCGCCCCTACGCCGGTGGCGGCGACGTGCCGGTCAACGACATCAACATGGTGCTGGACATCCCGGTGCAGCTGTCGGTGGAACTGGGCCGCACCAAGGTGCCGATCAAGTACATCCTGCAGCTGGCCCAGGGCTCGGTGGTCGAACTCGACGCACTGGCCGGCGAGCCCATGGACGTGCTGGTCAACGGCTACCTGATCGCCCAGGGCGAGGTGGTGGTGGTCAACGACAAGTTCGGTATCCGCCTGACCGACGTGGTCACGCCGTCCGAGCGCCTGCGCCGGGTCAGCCGTGGCTGAGAGCGCCGGCATGGGCCCGCTGTGGCCGACCCTGCTCACGGTCGTGGCCCTGGTCACGGCCATGGCTGCTCTGCCCTGGCTGCTGCGCCGCTTTCAGCAGCGCACGGCTGCGCTGCGTGGCGCAGCCGGCCTGCAGTCGCGGGTGCTGGGCGCCGTGGGCGTGGGCCCGCAGCAGCGGGTGGTGACGGTGGAAGTGGGCGAGGGCGCGCAGACTGTGCGGCTGGTGCTGGGCGTCACGGCGCAAAGCATCCAGTGCCTGCATGTGCTGCAGGCCCCGGCCCCTGCTGATTTTTCGGCTGCGATGGCGCAAGCGCGCAGCCTGCCTGCGGACGGTGCGAATGTCTGAATATTCCTGCAAGCGCCCGGCGCGCACGCTGAGCCAGGCCGCCGGCGCCGCAGCGCTGGCGCTGTGCTGCGCCACGCCGCTGGCCTCCTGGGCGCAGGGCGCGCCCGCCAGCCTGCCGCTGGTCATCGGCCAGGGCAGCGGTGGCACCAGTTTTTCGGTGCCCATCCAGACCCTGCTGTTCTTCACGGCGCTGTCGTTCCTGCCGGCCATCCTTTTGATGATGACGGGCTTCACCCGCATCGTCATTGTGCTGTCGCTGATGCGCCAGGCGCTGGGCACGCAGTCGGCGCCGCCCAACCAGGTGATCATCGGCCTGTCGCTGTTCCTGACGCTGTTCGTCATGGGACCCACCCTGGACCGCGTGTACCAGGAGGCCTATGTGCCCTACACCACGAATGCCGCGACCTTCGAGCAGGCCATTGAAAAGGCCGAGGCGCCCATGCGCGACTTCATGCTCAAGCAGACGCGCCAGTCGGACTTTGCGCTGTTCGCGCGCCTGGCCAAGCTCGAAGCCGGCGTCACCGCAGAGACCGCGCCGCTGCGCGTGCTGGTGCCGGCCTTCGTGACCAGCGAGCTGAAGACGGCGTTCCAGATCGGCTTCATGATCTTCATCCCCTTCCTGGTCATCGACATGGTCGTGTCCTCGATCCTGATGTCGCTGGGCATGATGATGCTGTCGCCCGTGCTGGTGGCCCTGCCATTCAAGCTCATGCTCTTCGTGCTGGCCGATGGCTGGAACCTGCTCATCGGATCGCTGGCGGCCAGCTTCGCCGTCTAGTCCCGTTTTATTGGAAATCCTTCCATGACCTCCCAATACGTGCTCACCTTCGGCCGCGAGGCACTGACCTTGCTGCTCATGATCTCCATGCCCGTGCTGGGCGTGGTGCTGGCCGTGGGCCTGGCCGTCAGTGTCTTCCAGGCGGTGACCCAGGTGCATGAGGCCACGCTGGCCTTCGTGCCCAAGCTCATCTCCGCCGTGCTGGTGTTTGCCATTGCCGGTCCGTGGATGCTGAGCACGCTGGTGGATTTCATCCGCCGCACCATAGAGACCATTCCGCAGGCGGTGGGCTGAGCCCTTCGCCGCGCGCAGGAAACGCCGCCGTGATCACCTTCAGCGAAGCCCAACTGGTGGCCTGGCTGTCGCCAGTTCTCTGGCCGTTTCTGCGCGTGCTGGCCATGTTTTCCGTGGCTCCCGTGTTCTCGCAGCGCGTCATTCCCATGCGGCTGAAGATCGGCCTGGCCTTCCTGGTCGCGGTGTGCGCGCAGCCCGTGCTGGGCGACCAGCCCGTGATCGGCATCAACTCGCCGCAGGCGCTGGGGACGCTGATACAGCAGGTCGGCGTGGGACTGGCCGTGGGCTTTGCCGTGCGCCTGGTGTTTGCCGCCGTGGAGGTGGCGGGCGAGGTGGTCGGCCTGCAGATGGGCCTGAACTTCGCCAGCTTCTTCGATCCCACGACCAATGCCCAGCTCAGCGCCGTGGCGCGCTTCATGGTCCAGATTTCCACGCTGCTGTTCATCGTCATCAACGGACACCTGCTGGTGCTGATGGCCGTGCTCAAGAGTTACGAGGCGTTTCCTGTGGACGGCAGCTTCCTGCAGGCCATCAACCAGATGCGGCTGCACGAGATGGGGGCGGCGGTCTTTGCCAGCGCCTTCTGGATCGCCCTGCCCATGGTCGCCATGCTGCTGTTCGTGAACCTGGTGCTGGGCATCATTTCGCGCGTGGCACCGCAGATGAACATCTATGCCGTGGGCTTCCCGGTCACGCTCACCGTGGGCCTGACGGGATTGATGGCCACGCTGCCGCTGCTCGAGCAGCCCCTGGTCGCCTTGCTGCAGCGCGGCATCGCGGTGTTTGGCACCTCAATGTAAGCAGTTGTGAAAAACAACAGATTTTCCGCTCTGCCGGCCGCAAAAACCTCAGATCAGCTGGTTGTGGATGGCGTAGGCCGTGAGTTCGGCGTTGCTGCTCATCTGCAGTTTTTCCAGCACGCGCGCCCGGTAGACGCTGACGGTCTTGGGGCTGAGCATCAGCTCGGTGGCAATGTCGGTCAGCCGCTGCCCGGCCGCGATCTTGATCAGCGTCTGCAGCTCGCGCTCGGACAGGCTTTCATGCGGCACCTGGGGTGCGGGCTGGGCCAGGCTGTCGGCCAGCATCTGGGCCACTTCGGACGTCAGGTACTTGCGGCCCGTGGCCACCGTGCGCACGGCCTCGATCAGCAGCATCGGATCGCCCGCCTTGTTGGCATATCCCTGGGCGCCCGCCTTGAGGCAGCGCAGCGCGTACTGGTCCTCGGGGTACATGGAGACCATGAGCACCTTGATCAGCGGATGGGTCTCGCGCACGCTGGCCAGGGCCTCCAGGCCGCTGCGGCCGGGCATGTTGATGTCCAGCAGCAGCACGTCGCAGGCGGCGGTGCGCAGCTGCTCACGCAGCTCGGCATAGCTGCCTGCTTCTGCGGTGACGCTGATGTCCACTGCCTCGGCCAGGGTGTCGCGGATGCCCCGGCGCAGCACCGCATGGTCGTCGCACAGCACCACGTGGATCAAAGTCGGCCTCCTGGAAAAAGGGTCACGCCGCCATGGCGTTCAGCATTCATTGCCCGGGATATTAGGGCAAGCGCCGCCATCGTCCAGCGGAATGGAGACGATGACCGAGGTTCCGCGTCCGGCTTGACTGCTGACATCCAGCCAGCCCCGAACGGTGCGCGCGCGCTCGCCCAGACCGCGCAGGCCGAAGGATTCGGGCTTGTCGCGGGCGCCGTCGGCCAGGCCCACGCCGTCGTCCGTCACCTCCAGCGTGAGAAAACCTTCGCGGTCCGAGAGATCGATGTCCACATGGCGCGCCTGGGCATATTTGCCGACGTTGGTCAGCGCCTCCTGGGCCGTGCGGTAGGCCACGACCTGGATGTCGGGCGCGATGTCCATGCTTTCGCGGCTGCTGCGCACACGGGTGGGCACGCCCGTGCGGCGCTCGAAATTCTCGGCCAGCCACTGGACGGCGGCCACCAGTCCCTGGTCCAGCACGGGCGGGCGCAGGTTCATCATGATGCGCTGGCTGGCGCCCAGCGCGTGCTCCAGCATCTCCAGCGCAGCCAGCGCATGCTCGCGCAGCCCGCCCTCGGGCGCATTGCGCGCGATCCAGGCCACGTCGAACTTCACCGAGGTCAGCGAGCCGCCGATGTCATCGTGGATCTCGCGGGCGATGCTGGCGCGCTCGCGCTCGGTGGAGGTCTGCAGGTGCTCGGTCAGGTCGGCCAGGCGCCGCTCGGACGCCGCCAGCTCGGCCGCCGCGCGCCGGCGTGCCAGGCGGGCCTCGTGCACTTCCAGCGCATGCGAGACCACATGGGGCAGGCGCGTGATGTGGTCCTTGAGCAGATAGTCGCTGATGCCTTCGCGCATCACATCCACGGCGGCCGACTCGCCGATGGCGCCGGACAGCAGCACGAAGGGCGGATGCCCGGGCTGGCGGCGAACCAGCTCCCAGGCATCCAGCGCCGTGAAGCCGGGCAGGTGGTAGTCGGCCAGGATGAGGTCGAATGCCTGGTTGTGCAGCGCAGCTGCGGCATCATCGAGCGTGTCGACCACGACAATCTCGCAGACCAGCCCGCCGCGCAGCAGGCTCAGCCGCGCCAGCGCCTGGTCGGCGGCGGAATCCTCGATGTGCAGTATGCGCAAGGGCTTGTGCGGTGGTCTGGCATCCCCGGGGGCGCTATCATGAGATACATTTTGGAACATAAATGCAAATGGTCGTGTACACCAAGGGATGCGCGGCATTCCCGTGAACGATTGACAAGGGTTGGCCGTGCTGCAAGGCACGGCGCACGTTGGGCTGAAACGCTGGTGGTGGAGTAACAATGCAGTCAATGCACAAGCCTTCGGGCGAGCCTGCCGTCCCCATGCCCGTCATGGTGGCCGCAGACCTGCAGGATGCCTTGCTGGTGGCGATGCGCGATCTGCAGCGCCTGGAAGGCCTTCTCAATCACGCAACGCAGAACCTGCTGGACCGTTTCGACGAGACCCATGGCCAGCTGGCCGGCGAGGCGCTAGCCGCCTTGCCCCAGCTCGATGCCGCCCGGTCCACGTTGAGGCTGGCGGTGACCGAGTTGCAGTTTCACGACATGTCCTCCCAACTGATCGCCCATATTACGAAGATTTTGCAAGGCTGCGCGTTCCAGTTGGCCGCAGCCACCATGGGTGTGGACGAGGGAGAGGACGATTCCCTGGGCCTGCCGGCGATACCCGACCGGCCCAATCCCGTCACGCAAAGCGAGATGGATGCTGGCTCGGTCGAACTGTTCTGACCGCTGACCATGCACCCATCCACCTTTTATTGCCCGTCTGTTGGAGCTATACATGCGATCGATTCTGGCTGTTGATGATTCCCCCTCGATGCGAAAGATGGTGGCGTTCACCCTCGCAGGAGCGGGATTTCGCGTCGTGGAGGCCGTGGACGGCGTGGATGCGCTCGAAAAGGCCCAGCTCGAACAAGTCGATCTGGTGCTGGCCGACCAGAACATGCCGCGCCTCGATGGCATCGGCCTGACGCGCAAGCTGCGCGAAAACCCGAAGTTCCAGAACACGCCCATTCTCATTCTCACCACCGAATCCAGCGACCAGATGAAGCAGGCCGGACGCGCTGCGGGCGCCACGGGCTGGCTGGTCAAGCCCTTCGATCCGAACCGTTTGATCGAAGTCATTCAGAAAGTAATGCGTTGAGCCGATAAGTACGGGCAACAGGAAACAGCAGGACCAAAGATGGCGGATCTACACCAGGATGGGGCAGGAGCGGGCGCAGACTTCGACCTGAGCCAGTTCTATCAAATCTTCTTCGAAGAAGCGGCCGAGAACCTCGACCAGATGGAGCAGATGCTGCTAAATCTGGATCTGTCGGCGGCCAACGACGAGGAGCTCAACGGCATTTTCCGTTGCGCGCACTCGATCAAGGGCGGCGCGGCCACCTTCGGCTTTGCCGATGTGACCGAGCTGACGCACCGCATGGAGTCGCTGCTCGACCGGCTGCGCCGGCACGAGATCACACCGATTCCGGAAATGGTCGACGTGCTGCTGGAGTCGGCCGATGCCAGCCGCAGCCTGCTGGCACGCCACCAGGCCGGCAACGAGGGCGAGGCCCTGTCCACCACGGATCTGGTGGCGCGCATCGAGATGCTGGCAGAAGGCCGCAGTGCCGTGCCTGCAACAGCCGCCCCGGCCGCTGCACCGGCGCCGGCGCCTGCTTCCGTGGCAGCGCCGGTCGAGGCGCCCGCGCCTGCCGCGCCCGTATCGGGCGGCGCCGTCGGAACGGCACCCGCCAGCGGCGGCCGTTCGCTGCACATCCTGATCGGTCCGCTGGAGCGTCTGGAGATGGCCGAGGCCATCAAGGAACTGTTCCGCGACATTCCCGGCTTGGGCCGCATCGAGGACCTGGCCTGCGATCAGCCGCAAAGCCGCCTCTTTGCCGTGCAGACCTCGTCCACCGACGACGACCTGCTCGATCTGTTCGCCTTCCACGTGGCCAAGGAGCAGGTTCGCATCACGGCAGCCGATGAGACGGCCGGGGCCGCTCCTGCAACCGAAGCGGTGCAGGTGGCCGAAGCCCCCGTCGCCGAAGAGCATGCCGCGCACGATCCCGACGCCGCCCTGGCCTCGGTCGCCATTCCGCCCGCCGAAGAGGCCTACGGCTTCTTCAACGGTGCACCCGGCATGCCCCAGGCCGACGGCGCGCTGGCCATCCAGCCGGCCGGTGCCGCGGCCAAGCCTGCTGCCAAGACGGCTGCCCAGGCGCAGCAGGCGCAGATGGAGTCGACCAGCATCCGTGTGTCGGTGGCCAAGGTCGATCAGCTCATCAACCTGGTGGGCGAGCTGGTCATCACCCAGGCCATGCTGGCGCAAAACAGCCACGGGCTGGATGCATCGGCCTACCAGCAGCTGCTGGCAGGCCTGGCCGATCTGGACCGCAATACGCGCGACCTGCAGGAATCGGTGATGTCCATCCGCATGATTCCCATGTCCACCGTGTTCAGCCGCTTCCCGCGCATGCTGCGCGACCTGGCCGGCAAGCTGGGCAAGAAGATCGACCTGATCACGCTGGGCGAAGCCACCGAACTGGACAAGGGCCTGGTCGAGAAGATCACCGACCCGCTGACCCATCTGGTGCGCAACAGCGTGGACCACGGCATCGAAATGCCCGAGGAGCGCCTGGCCGCTGGCAAGTCCGAGCATGGCACGCTGACGCTGGCAGCCTCCCATCAGGGTGGCTCCATCGTCATCGAGGTGCGCGACGACGGCCGCGGCATGAACCGCGAGAAGATTCTCAAGAAGGCCCGCGAGCGCGGCATGGATGTCTCGGACAGCATGCCCGATCAGGACGTCTGGCAGCTGATCTTCGCGCCGGGCTTCTCCACGGCCGATGTGGTGACCGACGTGTCCGGGCGCGGCGTGGGCATGGACGTGGTCAAGCGCAACATCGCGGCGCTGGGCGGCTCGGTGGAGATCGAGTCCAACCAGGGCAAGGGCATGCGCGTGGCCGTTCGCCTGCCGCTGACCCTGGCCATCATGGACGGCATGTCGGTGGGCGTCAGCGACGAGGTCTACATCCTGCCGCTGTCCTCGGTGGTCGAGTCCTTCCTGGTCAAGGAAGAGGACGTCAACACCGTGGCCAACGGCACGCAACTGGTCAAGGTGCGCGACGAGTACATGCCCGTGTTCGCGCTGGAAAAGACCTTCCGTGTGCCGCGCAGCGACACCAGCCAGTCCAGCAACATCATGGTGGTGGTCGAGTCCGACGGCAGCCGCGTGGCACTGCTGGTCGACGAGCTGCTGGGCCAGCACCAGGTGGTGGTCAAGAACCTGGAATCGAACTATCGCAAGGTGCCCAACGTTTCGGGCGCCACCATCCTGGGCGATGGCACGGTGGCGCTGATTCTGGACACGGGTGCGCTGGTGCGCCGCGCGCGCCACTGAATGGGACAGGGATACCTGACGACAAACGACGGAGCCGCAGGCAGAGCCTGCGCGCCGCCAAAAACCATGGCTTTCGCCACCACGGCGCGGGCCCGACAGTTGAGGAGCTGAGCAATGAGCGTGATCGCTAAGACTGCAGGCGTCGCCACCGGCGCGCGCGAGTACCTGACCTTCCGCCTGGACCAGGAGGAATACGGCATCGACATTCTGAAGGTGCAGGAAATCCGCGGCTACGAGCCGCCCACGCGCATCGCCAATGCGCCGGAGTTCATCAAGGGCGTGGTGAATCTGCGCGGCACCATCGTGCCCATCGTGGACATGCGCCTGAAGTTCAACTGCTCCCAGGTCGAATACAACAGCTTCACCGTCGTCATCATCCTGAACCTGCGCAACCGCGTGGTGGGCATCGTGGTGGACTCGGTCAGCGACGTGATGGAGCTGGCTCCCGAAGCCGTGCGCCCCGCGCCGGACATCGAAAGCGCCATCGACAGCGGCTGCATCCTGGGCCTGGGTTCGGTGGGCGAGCGCATGCTCATCCTGCTGGACATCGAAAAGCTCATGAACAACGTGGATATGGGCCTGGTCGCTTCGGCCGACTGAGACCCGTTCTTGCACTGAGCGCCCTCATGCGATCCGGTTCTTCCAATGCGGCACTGGCCGCGCGCCCCGTCGCTGACGACGGGGCAGCCAACGGGCCCCTGGCCCAGGGGCGCGAATTCGAATGGTCGTCGCGGGACTTCGCCCGCGTGCAGGCGCTGATCTACCAGCGTGCCGGCATCAGCCTGCACGATGGCAAGCACGCCATGGTCTACAGCCGCCTGTCGCGGCGCCTGCGCGAGACGGGCTACGACAGCTTTGCTACCTACCTGGACTGGCTGGAGTCCCAGTCCGATGGCGTGGAGTGGCAGGAGTTCGTGAACGCGCTGACCACCAATCTCACCGCGTTCTTTCGCGAGCAGCACCATTTCGAGATCTTTGCCCAGCATCTGCGCAGCAAGCCGGCCGGCACGGCCTGGAAGGTCTGGTGCAACGCGGCCTCGACCGGGGAAGAGCCTTACTCCATCGTCATGACGGCCCTGGAAGTGCTGGGCGCCACGCCCAGCTTCCAGTTGCAGGCCAGCGACATCGACTCGCGTGTGCTGGACACGGCGTCGGCCGGTGTCTATCGCGCCGAAAGCATCAAGGGCATGAGCGCCGAGCGCCTGCACCGCTTCTTCCTGCGGGGCAAGGCCGGCAATGCGGGCCTGGTGCGCGTCAAGCCCGAGCTGCGCCGCTTGGTGGAGTTTCTCAACGTCAATCTGATCCGTGACGATTGGCCGTTCCGCGATCCCTTCGACGTGGTCTTCTGCCGCAACGTGATGATCTACTTCGATGCGGCCACGCAGCGCCGCGTGCTGGAGCGCATCCACCGCGTCATGAAGCCCGGGGGCCTGCTGTTCGTCGGACATGCCGAGAACTTCAGCGACTCGCGCGATCTGTTCACGCTCAAGGGGAAGACGGTCTATGAGCGCCGCTGACGCAGGTCCTGCCGCACACAAGGGGGTCTTCCCATGATCGGAGACCGCTCCGCCTTCGCTCCGCCCCCGCCGCCTTCGGAGCGCCGCCGCACGCCGCGCATCAACAGCTATACCGCTGCGGACTACCCGGCGCCGGGCGACCCGGTGCCGCGCTCCTCGCTGGAGCAGCTCAAGCGCCAGCAGCGCTACCCCGGCGAGGCGTCGTTCTTCTACTACGACCCGCATTTCCAGCACAACGCCGTCAAGGTGCTGCCGGGCGAATACTTCGTCTCCAACGAGGACGTGATCCTGGTCACCGTGCTGGGCTCGTGCATCTCGGCCTGCATCTGGGACCGCACCATGCGCGTGGGCGGCATGAACCATTTCATGCTGCCCGACGGCGACTCCGCTGATGCGTCGGGCCGCTACGGCTCGTACGCCATGGAATTGCTGATCAACGAAATGCTCAAGCTCGGCGCACGGCGCGAGTCTTTGCAGGCCAAGATCTTCGGCGGCGGGCAGGTGATGCACAACTTCACCACCATGAACGTGGGCGAACGCAATACCGCCTTCGTCACGCAGTACCTGCAGACCGAACGCATCCCCATCGTCTCGGAGGATGTGCTGGACATCTACCCGCGCAAGGTGGTGTTCTTCCCCGCCAGCGGCAAGGCCATGGTCAAGCGCCTGGCACATGCCCATCCGGAGGAGCTGGTACAGCAGGAATTCACGCGCGGCAATGCAGCCGTCGTGGCACGCAATACGGCAGGCGGCTCGGTCGACCTGTTTTGAGGAAGGTTCAAAGGAATGGACAGGAAAATCAGGGTGATCGTGGTGGACGACTCTGCGCTGGTGCGCAGTCTGCTGTCCGAGATCATCAATCGCCAGCACGACATGGAATGCATCGGCTCGGCCAACGATCCGCTGATCGCACGCGAGATGATCCGCGAGATGAATCCCGACGTGATCACGCTCGATGTGGAAATGCCCCGCATGGATGGCATCGACTTCCTGGGCCGGCTCATGCGGCTGCGCCCCATGCCGGTGGTCATGATCTCCACGCTGACCGAGCGCGGCGCCGAGGTCACCATGCGCGCGCTGGAGCTGGGCGCCATCGACTTCGTGGCCAAGCCGCGCGTGGGCGTGTCCAACGGCCTGCAGGAGCTGGCCGCGCAGATCGTGGACAAGATCCGCGTTGCTGCCGTGGCCCAGGTCCGGCGCCTGCCGGTCGCTCCGCGCAGTGCGGCTCCCGCCACCGGCAGCGCGGTGGCGCCGGTCTCCGCCTCGGCTGGCATGAGCGCGCCGCGCCAGGCTGCACCGGCGTCGCTGCTGGGGCGGCTGTCCACGGAAAAGCTGATTGCCATCGGTGCCTCCACCGGCGGCACGGAGGCCATCCGTGAAGTGCTCACCCATCTGCCGGCCGACTGCCCGGCCATCGTCATCACCCAGCACATGCCGCCGGGCTTCACCACCAGCTTCGCGGCCCGACTCAACAGCCTGTGCCAGATGACCGTGAAGGAAGCACAGCAGGGCGAGCGGCTGCTGCCCGGCCACGCCTACATCGCACCGGGCGGCAAGCATTTCTCCGTGCAGCGCAGCGGTGCCAACTATGTCGCCGTGGTGGATGACAGCCCGCCCGTGAATCGCCACAAGCCTTCGGTCGAGGTGCTTTTCAAGTCGGTGGCGGCCTGTGCGGGCCGCAACGCCTACGGCATCATGCTCACCGGCATGGGTGCCGATGGCGCGGTCGCCATGCGTGAAATGCGCGATGCGGGCAGCTACAACTTCGTGCAGGACGAAGCCAGCTGCATCGTCTTCGGCATGCCGCGCGAGGCCATCGCCCATGGTGCGGCCGACGAGGTGCTGCCCCTCAACCAGATCGCCTCCGCCTTGCTGGGCAAGCTGCGCATAGGTTCGGACCAGGTTCACCACCGCATTTGAGTGCAACGGCCGGTCCTGGCGGCACCCATGAAAAAAGAGCGCCATGCGCTCTTTTTTTTCGTCCGAAGAAAGCTCACTCCGACAGTGCGCTCCAGCGCTCCAGCGCCTCCATCAGCTGCTCATCGATCTCGCCATCGCGCTGATGCAACTGAACGGCGCGGGAATTGTCGCTGGCATACAGCGAACCATCGGCCAAGGCTTCCCGAATGGACTTCTGCTCTGCCTCCAGCGCTGCAATGCTTTCGGGCAACTGATCGAGCTCACGCTGCTCCTTGTAGCTGAGCTTGCGCTTGGGCTTGCCGTCGCTGCGTGCCGCAACGGGCTTGGCCTCTTCCTTGGATGGCTTGGGCTGCGCGGCCTCGGCCAGATCGCGGCTGCGGCGGGACTGATCCAGCCAGTCCTGCACGCCGCCTTCATATTCGCGCCATTGGCCCGGGCCTTCCCAGGCGATGGTGCTGGTGACCACGTTGTCCAGGAAACTGCGGTCATGGCTGACCAGAAAAACGGTGCCGTCGTAGTTCTGCAGCAGGTCTTCCAGCATTTCCAGCGTCTCGATATCGAGATCGTTGGTCGGCTCGTCCAGCACCAGCACATTCGCGGGCCGGGCAAACAGCCGGGCCAGCAACAGGCGGTTGCGCTCCCCGCCAGACAGCGAGCGAACGGGGGAATGGGCGCGCGCCGGAGAGAACAGGAAATCCGACAGATAGCTCTTCACGTGCTTCTTCTGGCTGCCGATCTCGATCCACTCGCTGCCGGGGCTGATGAAGTCCTCCAGCGTGGCATCCATGTCGATCTGGTGACGCATCTGGTCGAAGTACGCCACCTGCAGATTCGCCCCCAGCCGCACCTGGCCGCTGTCAGGTGCCAGTTCGCCCAGAATCATCTTGAGCAGCGTCGTCTTGCCTGCGCCGTTGGGTCCGATCAGGCCCACCTTGTCTCCGCGCAAAATGGTGGCGGTGAAGTGGGAGACGATGTTCTTGTCGCCAAAGGACTTGGCCACATCCGTCAGCTCGGCCACGATCTTGCCCTGGTAGCCGTCGCCTCGGCCCGACGCAATGTCCATCTTCACGCCACCCAGCACCTCGCGGCGGGCAGCGCGGTTGGCCCGCAACTGCTCAAGCCGGCCGATGCGGCTCTGGCTGCGCGTGCGGCGGGCTTCCACGCCCTTGCGGATCCAGACCTCTTCCTGGGCCAGCAGCTTGTCGGCCTTGGCATTGATCACGGCCTCCTGGGCCAGCTGATCCTCCTTGGTCTGCTGGTACTGGACGAAATTGCCGGGATACGAGCGCAGCGTTCCACGATCCAGCTCCACGATGCGTGTGGAAACCCGATCCAGGAAGGATCGATCGTGCGTAATGGTCACCACGCTGCCCTTGAAGTTCAGCAGCAACTCTTCCAGCCACTCGATGGCGTCAAGATCCAGGTGGTTGGTCGGCTCATCCAGCAGCAGTACATCGGGTCTCGCCACCAGGGCCTGGGCCAGTGCCACGCGCTTCTTCATCCCGCCGGACAGGGTGCCCACCACGGCTTCGGGATCCAGGTGCAGCCGCTGCAGAGTCTCCTCCACGCGCTGCTCCCAGTTCCAGGCGTCATAGGCCTCGATCTGGGACTGCAGCGCATCGAGATCCTCGCCCTCGGCGCCAGCCAGGTAGCGGTCGCGCACGGCAATCACCTCGGCTATGCCGGCGGATGCCGACTCGAAGATTGTCTGCTCGGGCACAAGCACCGGCTCCTGCGCCACATAAGTAATGCGGATACCGGACTGCGTCTGGACCTGGCCGTCATCGGCCTTGGCCAGTCCGCCAAGAATCTTCAACAAAGAGGACTTCCCTGCGCCGTTTCGACCGATCAGGCCCACACGTTCGCCGCTCTCCAGGGAAAACTGGGCGTGGTCGAGAAGCGCCACATGCCCGAACGCCAGTTGGGCGTCTAACAAAGTAATCAATGCCATCGTGCGCGCATTATCTATGCGGGCCCGATTCCTGGCACAGGCGGCAAGGCCTCACGCCCGTAGCCTGCCCGCTAGGGCAGGCTACGGGCCGATGGCGAAGGGCGTGGTCTCGGTTGCTTTGGCAACTTGAAGGGAAGTTCACGAATTTCACGCCATCGGTAAAAACCCATGCTATAGTTCGATCCCTCGTCGCCACACTGCCTTGCAGACAGCGATGAGTCAGAAAAGTCTTGTAGACAGCACGAAAAAACGTGCTACAATGCAAGGCTCTGCTGAAGAGAGCGATGCAGATCGCTGGTGTTGAAAAAATCGAAGAAATTTGATTGCAACGACGCTAAAAACTGTGCTAGAATTCAAGGCTTCGCTGATCGCAGCAAGTCAGAAGCAARAAAGAAATTCTTCGCTTCGATCCTTAAAAATATACAGCCGATAAGCGTGGGCGTTTGAGGCGAACAGCCAAGTTCTTTGGAACTCGGCTCTTTGAAGCCAAAAAACGCTCATGAGAATAGAAGTGAAGTTCACTTCAATTCCGTTTTTATGAGTTAGTCGAAAGACTTTAAATTCAAGATCGAACTGTAGAGTTTGATCCTGGCTCAGATTGAACGCTGGCGGCATGCCTTACACATGCAAGTCGAACGGTAACAGGTCTTCGG
>NZ_WUMG01000059.1:0-36473 GCF_009827015.1 Delftia sp. CH05
ATGTAGGGCACGCCCACCTGACGAGCCAGCAGGATGTGCTCGCGGGTCTGGGGCATCGGGCCGTCAGCGGCCGAGCACACCAGGATAGCGCCGTCCATCTGAGCAGCGCCGGTGATCATGTTCTTGACGTAGTCGGCGTGGCCGGGGCAGTCAACGTGAGCGTAGTGGCGGTTGGCCGTTTCGTACTCGACGTGGGCGGTGTTGATCGTGATGCCGCGGGCCTTTTCTTCAGGTGCTGCGTCGATCTGGTCGTAAGCCTTGGCTTCGCCGCCGAACTTCTTGGACAGAACGGTGGCGATGGCAGCCGTCAGGGTCGTCTTGCCGTGGTCCACGTGACCGATGGTGCCCACGTTGACGTGGGGCTTGGTACGCTCGAATTTTTCTTTAGCCATTTTTCCGACTCCGAAAAAAATCTAAATCACTACAACAGGATTTGGCGCAACCCCATCTAGCGAGCGCACCAGAGAGAATGGTGCCCATGGGCAGGATCGAACTGCCGACCTCTCCCTTACCAAGGGAGTGCTCTACCACTGAGCCACATGGGCCTTGAAGCCGCCGAAGCAACCTCAAAAAACTTTGCTTGCAAACTGGAGCGGGAGACGGGAATCGAACCCGCGTCATTAGCTTGGAAGGCTAGGGTTCTACCATTGAACTACTCCCGCACAGATTGACTGCACGCTGCCACCTTTTCAGATGACTTCTCTTCTTCACCATTACTGGTGGAGGGGACTGGATTCGAACCAGTGTAGGCGTAAGCCAACAGATTTACAGTCTGCCCCCTTTAGCCACTCGGGCACCCCTCCGAAGAGATTTGAATTCTAGCACCGTTTTTTTCGTCTGAAAAAATTCAGTGCATTTTTTTCTCAGGCCACCGGGGCGATCCAAGAAAAATGTGGCGCGGCTGGCGGGGATCGAACCCACGACCCTTGGCTTCGGAGGCCAATACTCTATCCACTGAGCTACAGCCGCTCAAGGCATCGCTGCCCTGCACAAGCCGATGATTGTCGCATGACTTTGCACTACCGCGTACAAGCCCCGCGGCCCCACCCGCTCATTGGGCAGGAGCCTCCGAAACCGTGAAGCCCAGCCCGCGCAGGCAGACATCCACCGCCTGGGCACCCACTTGCTTGAGATCGAAAGCCCGCCCCAGCAGCCAGCTCTGCAGCAGCCCGTCAAACATGGCGCACAGTGCGATCGATGCCTGGTGCGCCGACATGGGCATGGTGACTGCATGGCTTTCGGCGGCGGCACACAGCGCCAACTCCAGCCGGGACGAAAAGGAGTCCAGTGCCGCGCGATTGCGCTCCTGCACCGGCATGAGTTCGCCCACGTACTCCACCTTGAGCAACAGGATCTCGAAGACGCGCCGCGTGCTGTCGTCATCCGCAATGCGCCCGAAGACCACCGCCATCAGGCGCCGCACATATTCCAGCGCATCGCATTCGGAGTCATCTTCGCAGTCGCCCTGAGCGGCCTGCTCCAGCGGGAGCGTGACGCGATCCAGCATGGCATAGAAGAGATCCAGCTTGTCCTTGAAATGCCAGTAGACCGCGCCGCGCGTGGCGCCGGCTCGCTGGGCAATCTCGTTGAGCGAGGCCCGGGCGACACCCTGCTCGTAGAACACTTGCTCCGCAGCGTCCAGCAGACTGTTGCGCGTTGCAAACGCATCTTCTTTCGTTCGTCGTGCCAAGATGTATTTCCTTCCATCGTTGAGCCCGGCCATGCCACGCTACGCCATGCTTCGCGCCGCCTTGCAGCAACTGCGGTCATTATACATTCATGTATGTATGTATAATCCGCGACTTGCCCGTGGACACGGGCGTTCCGGATAGCGCTGACCGGAACGTCAACATCGTTATTTGATTCAGCACAAGGACCCATCATGCCCAGCACACGCAGCAATGTGTCAGCCGCTCCGTCCCCTTACAACAGTCTGCGCCTCACCACCGTGGCCCTGGCCGTCACCGCCGCAATGGCCATGGCCGCCTGCGGGAAAAAGCCCGAAGAACAAGCTGCCGCACAGCAGCAGATGCCCGCCGTCCCTGTAGGTGTGGTGGTGGCCACCCCCGCCGATGTGGGACTTGTGACCGAGTTGCCCGGCCGCGTGGACGCGCGCCGCGTGGCCCAGATCCGGGCCCGCAGCGCCGGCATCGTGCAGGAGCGCCTGTTCAAGGAAGGCAGCGACGTGAAGGCCGGCCAGGTGCTGTACCGCATCGATCCGGCGCCCTACCAGGCGACGCTGCAAAGTGCCAAGGCCACGCAGGCCCGTGCCGAGGCCAACCAGGCCCAGGCACTGGCGCAACTGGAACGCTACCGCCCGCTGGTTGCCGCCAACGCGATCAGCAAGCAGGACTTCGTCAATGCAGAGGCTGCCTACAAGCAGGCCCAGGCTGACGTCGCGGCCGGCAAGGCCTCCGTGCGGACCGCCGAGATCAATCTTGGCTATACCAGCGTCACCGCCCCCATTTCTGGCCGCATCGGCCAGTCTCTGGTGACCGAAGGCGCGCTGGTCGGCCAGGGCGAGGCGACTCCGCTGGCCGTGGTCCAGCAGATCAATCCGGTCTATGTGAACTTCACCCAGTCGTCCAGCGAGGCCTTCCGGCTGCGCCGCGCGATGGAGCAGGGCAAGCTCAAGAAGGCCGATGGTGCCGAGGCTGCCAGCGTCGAGGTGCGCCTGGACGACGGCACGGCCTATGAACTCAAGGGCAAGCTGCTGTTCACCGACCTGACCGTGGACAGCTCCACGGGCCAGGTCACGCTGCGTGCCGAGGTACCCAATCCCAAGGGATTGCTGCTGCCCGGCATGTATGTGCGCGTGCGCATGGAGCAGGCCCAGGCGTCCAACGCCATTGCCGTGCCCCAGCAGGCGGTGACGCGCACCGAGACCGGCGACACCGTGAGCGTGGTCAGCGACGACGGCAAGATCACCAAGCGCCAAGTGAAGGTGACCACGGCCCAGAACAACCAATGGCTGGTCAGCGAAGGCCTGCAGGCGGGCGAGAAGGTGATGGTCGACGGCTTCCAGAAGCTGCAGATGCTGCCACCCGGCACGCCGGTCAAGCCCGTACCGTGGCAGCCCGAGGCCGCAGGCGCCCAGAAGCCGGCCGGCACGGCAGCGCCAGCCCCGCAAGCCGCAGCCGATGCCAAGCCTGCGGACCAGGCAGACAAGAAGTAATCAAGGGGCTCAGCAATGGCCAAGTTCTTTATCGACAGACCGATCTTTGCATGGGTCGTCGCGCTGTTCATCATCGTCCTCGGTGGTATCGCGCTGACCAAGCTCCCGATCGCTCAATACCCCAAGGTGGCTCCTCCGGCCATCGTCATCAACACCGCCTATCCAGGCGCGTCCGCGAAGGTGCTCGAAGACAGCGTGCTGTCCGTGATCGAGCGCGAGATGAACGGCTCGCCCGGTCTGGTCTACATGGAGTCTGTGGCCCAGGCCGATGGCACGGGCAGCATCACCATCAGCTTCGAGGCCGGCACCAACGTGGACCTGGCGCAGGTGGACGTGCAAAACCGCCTGTCGCGCGCCACGCCGCGCCTGCCTGCGTCCGTGACGCAGCAGGGCGTGCGCGTGGACAAGGCGTCGTCCAACTTCCTGCTGTTCATCATGCTGTCGTCCGAGGACGCCAAGGCCTATGACACGGTGGCCCTGGGCGACTATGCCTCGCGCAACATCGTGCCCGAAATCCAGCGTGTGGCCGGCGTAGGCCAGGCACAGCTGTTCGGCACGGAAAAGGCGATGCGCATCTGGTTCGATCCCGCCAAGCTGCAGGGCTACAAGCTCTCGGCCGAGGACGTGACGGCCGCCATCCGCAGCCAGAACGCCCAGGTGGCCAGCGGCGCAATCGGTGACCTGCCCAACATCACGGGCCAGAAGATCGCCGCCACGGTGACGGTGATGGGCCAGCTGTCTTCGATCGGCCAGTTCGAGAACATCGTGCTGCGCGCCAATCCCGATGGCTCCACCGTGCGCCTCAAGGACGTGGCCACCATCGAGATCGGCGGCCAGGCCTACGCGACCTCCGCCCGCCTGAACGGCAAGGATGCCGTGGGTATCGGCGTGCAGCTGACGCCCAGCGGCAATGCGCTGGCCACGGCCAAGGCCGTGCATGCACGCATGGAGGAACTGAAGAAGTTCTTCCCCAAGGGCGTGAACTACTCCATTCCCTACGACAGCTCCAAATTCGTGAGCATCTCCATCGAGAAGGTGGCCCACACGCTGCTGGAAGCCATCGTGCTGGTGTTCCTGGTGATGTACCTGTTCCTGCAGAACTGGCGCTACACGCTGATCCCGACCATCGTGGTGCCCATTGCACTGCTGGGCACCTTCGCGGTCATGCAGGCCGTGGGCTTCTCGATCAACGTGCTGGCCATGTTCGGCATGGTGCTGGTCATCGGCATCGTGGTGGACGACGCCATCGTGGTCGTGGAGAACGTCGAGCGCATCATGAGCGAGGAAGGCCTGCCGCCGCGCGAGGCCGCGATCAAGGCCATGGGCCAGATCTCGGGCGCCATCGTGGGCATTACGCTGGTGCTGATCGCGGTGTTCATACCGCTGGCTTTCTTCGCGGGGTCCACCGGCAATATCTACCGGCAGTTCTCCATCGTGATGGTCGCCTCCATCAGCTTCTCGGCCTTCATGGCGCTGACGCTGACACCGGCTCTGTGCGCAACGCTGCTCAAGCCCGTGGAGGCCGGCCACAACCACGAGAAGAAAGGCTTCTTCGGCTGGTTCAACCGCACGTTCGCACGCTCGGCCAAGTCCTATGAAGGCTGGGTGGCTCGCCTGCTCAAGCGCTCGGTGCTGATGATCGGCGTGTACCTGGCCGTGATCGCCGGTGCCGTGGTGGTGTTCCGTGGCCTGCCGACCTCGTTCCTGCCGACCGAGGACCAGGGCTACTTCATCGTCAACGTGCAACTGCCTCCTGGCGCCGCCAAGGAGCGCACGCTGGAAGTCATGAAGCAGGTCGAGGAGGCCGTGCTGCCGCAACCCGAAGTGGCCAACATGGTCAGCGTGCTGGGCTTCAGCTTCTCCGGCCAGGGCCAGAACGCCGCCCTCGCCTTCGTGCCGCTCAAGGACTGGTCCGAACGCAAGGGAGCGGACTCCACGGTGGATGCCATGACGGGCCGCATCATGGGCATGACGGCGGGCATACGCGACGCCTTCGTGTTCGCCGTGAACCCGCCGCCCATTCCCGAACTGGGCAATGCCGTGGGCTTCTCGTTCCGCCTGCAGGATCGTGCCGGCCACGGCCACGATGCGCTGATCAATGCGCGCAACATGCTGCTGGGCATGGCCGGGCAGAGCAAGGTGCTGGCCGGCGTGCGTCCCGACGGCCTGGAAGACGCGCCGCAGCTGCGCATCGAGATCGACCGCGACAAGGCCAACGCACTGGGCGTGGACTTCACCTCGATCAATGCGGCGCTGTCCACGGCACTGGGCTCGTCCTACGTCAATGACTTCCCCAACCAGGGTCGTCTGCAGCGCGTGATCGTGCAGGCCGACGCTCCGGCCCGCATGCAGCCCGACGATCTGCTGCGCCTGAACGCGCGCAATGCCAAGGGCGATCCGGTGCCGCTGTCCACGTTCGCGACCACCAAGTGGGTCAAGGGCGCGCAGCAGACGGTGCGCTACAACGGCTACCCGGCCGTGCGCATCGAAGGCTCGGCTGCTCCGAGCTTCAGCTCGGGCGATGCCATGGACGAGATGGAAAAGCTGGCTGCCAAGCTGCCCGAAGGCTTCGGCTTCGAGTGGACCGGCCAGTCGCGTGAGGAAAAGCTGGCGGGCTCGCAAGCCATCTTCCTGTACGCCTTCGCCATCCTGGCCGTGTTCCTGTGCCTGGCCGCTCTGTACGAGAGCTGGTCGATTCCGCTGTCGGTGATTCTGGTCGTGCCGCTGGGTCTGCTGGGCGTGGTGCTTGCCACCTTGCTGCGCAACTATTCCAACGACGTGTACTTCCAGATCGGACTGGTGACGGTGATCGGCCTGTCGGCAAAGAACGCCATCCTGATCGTGGAGTTCGCCAAGGACCTGCAGGCCGAAGGCAAGGGCCTGATCGAGGCCGCGCTGGAAGCCGCGCACCTGCGGTTCCGGCCCATCATCATGACCTCGCTGGCCTTCGGCCTGGGCGTGGTGCCTCTGGTGATCGCCTCCGGCGCCAGCTCCGCCAGCCAGCGTGCCATCGGCACCGGCGTGCTCGGCGGCATGATCACCGGCACCGTGCTGGCCGTGCTGTTCGTGCCCACCTTCTTCGTCGTGGTGCGCAAGCTGTTCAAGGGCAAGATCAAAACGCACAACCCGCCGTCCACACCGGCCGGCAAGGAGGCCTTGAGCCATGATTAATCGCAGTACCCCGGTGGCCATCGCCACCGCCGTGCTCCTGGCGGGATGCTCGCTCATCCCCACCTACGAGCGCCCTGCCGCTCCGGTCGCGGCCCAATACACCCGCGCGAACGCCACTGCTGCGGCAGAAGGCGGAACGGCTGCCGCACAGCTGCCCTGGCAGGATTTCTTCCAGGACGCACGCCTGCAGCAACTGGTGCGCACCGCGCTGGACAACAACCGCGACCTGCGCGTGGCCGCGCTCAATATCGAGCGCGCCCAGGCGCAGTACCGGATCACGCGCGCCGACCAGTTCCCGACGGTCGGTGCAGGCGTCAACGCCAGCCGCGCCCCGAATACCACGGGCTCCGGCACCAAGTACGTCAACAGCTACCAGGTCGGCCTGGCCGTGACCTCCTGGGAGCTGGACTTCTTCGGGCGCATCGGCAGCCTGAAGGAAGCGGCCCTGGCCCAGTACCTGGCCACCGAGGAAGCGCGCCGCGCCGCGCAGACCAGCCTGGTGGCCGCCGTGGCCAGCGGCTGGTACACGCTGCTGGCCGACGAGCAGTTGCTGAAGATCTCGCGCGACACGCTGCAGACCCGCGAAGAGTCGATCAAGCTGACCAAGCTGCGCTTCGACACGGGCGTGGCCTCCGAGCTGGACTACCGCCAGGCCGTCTCGCTGACCGAAGCTGCGCGCGCCACCCTGGCGCAGCAGCAGCGCCAGCGTGCCCTGGACGAGAACGCCCTGGTGCTGCTGCTGGGCCAGGCGCTGCCTGCGGACGTAGTCGCCAGCCTGGGCTCCAGCCAGGGCCTGCGCGACACGGCCGACCTGCCTGCAGTGCCGGCCGGCCTGCCGTCTGACCTGCTCACGCAGCGCCCCGACATCCGCCAGGCCGAGCAGCAACTGATCAGCGCCAATGCCAACATCGGCGCGGCGCGTGCGGCCTTCTTCCCGCGCATCACGTTGACCGGGCAGTTCGGCACGGCCAGCAACGAGCTGTCGGGCCTGTTCAAGAGCGGCAGCTGGGGTTTCACCCTGGCGCCCTCGGCCCTGCTGCCCATCTTCGATGCGGGCCGCAATTCGGCCAATCTGGCTGCGGCCAAGGTCGATCGCGAAGTGGCCATTGCGCAGTACGAGAAGTCCATCCAGAGCGCCTTCCGCGAAGTCTCCGACGCACTGGACAGCCAAGGCACGCTGCGTGACCAGATCATGGCCCAGCGCGCCCAGCTCGAAGCCGAGCAGGCACGCCTGAAGCTGTCCGACCTGCGCTACAGCAACGGCGTGGCCAGCTACCTGGACCTGCTGGACGCACAGCGCACCCTGTTCGCGCTGGAGCAATCCACCGTGAGCGTGCGCCTGGCGCAACTGCTCAATCAGATCGAGCTGTACAAGGCTCTGGGCGGCGGCTGGACCGACAGGACGGCGACAGCGGCTGCAACCACGCAAACTCCCGCGCAGCAATAACCGCATCTGCCGCGCCAACCGCAAAGAGGCGTTCACCGCAAGGTGAACGCCTCTTTGTCATTCAGTGCGGCAAGCATTTGCCAATTGCTTGATCCATCTCATGGCATATGTGCGTCCCAGGTCAACCCGGGTCTGCGCGCAGTGTCTGCAAGAGGGCCGTCGATATAATTTGTTGTTGACTCACGCCCCCACAACACAAGAGGACTTCATGAGCGCAACCCACACCGAAGAAGCCCATACGGGCCCGATCAAGAATCCCAGGCAACTGCTGATAGCGGTGTTTTTCTCGTTCGTGGTTCCGGTGTTCGTGATCATCGGCCTAGTGCAGTACGTGAGTTCGGCCGACAAGTCCGGTGCCGGCGCTTCCCAGACCGAAATGGCCAAGGCTCAGCGCCTGCAGAAGATCGGCCTTGTGGAGATCCGTGATGCCAACCGCCCCCTGCGCGCGGGCGAAGAGGTCTACAAGGGCCAGTGCGCCGCTTGCCACGCCACGGGCGCTGCAGGAGCACCCAAGTTCGAGGATGCTGCGGCCTGGGGCCCTCGCCTTGCACAGGGACTGGAAGGCCTGGTGCACTCGGCACTCAAGGGCAAGGGCGCCATGGCCCCTCAGGGTGGCGGCGACTTCAACGACACCGAAATTGCACGCGGCGTGGTCTACATGGCCAACGCGGCGGGCGGCAAGTTCGAAGAACCCAAGGCCCCTGCCGCAGAAGGCGCCGCGGCAGAAGGCGCAGCAGCCCCCGCCAATTGAGCAACACGCGGGACTTCTGGAACCAACCGGCTTCGGCCGGTTTTTTCATGCCCGCGCAGGACTGCGCACGAAACCGTAGCGCTGCGGCAACGCCTCGGCCCGCACCTCTTCACAGGCCGGCAACGCGCCCGCCTCCAGCGCAGCCGCGGCATCGATCATGTCCTGCGTATGGACCAGGCCCAGGCCGGAAGGCGTCGCCAGGTACAGGCGCCCCGTCTCGTCCATCAGCGCTTCGGTGATGGCCCCGGCATCCAGTTCGGCTCCTGTATGGCTGTGCATCTGCAGGCCCTCGCCATCCCAGCGCAACCGCCATATCCAGGGAGCATTCTCCAGCTCCACATACACGCGCTGGGGGCCGTTCTGGAAGAACCATCGACCATCGGGCTCGGCCAGGTAGTTGCGGGCGATGAAGTCCGCCAGCTTTTCGTTGCGCACCTCCGCGCCCTTGGCTCCCGGGATTCCGCTGTCGAAAGCGCCGCTGGCCTGGGCCTGTTCATCGCGCAGATACCAGCGCCCGCGCTCGTCCAGCCCCAGCCAGCCGCTGCAGGCAGGCACATGGGGCCATTTGGCCATGGCCTGCTTCACGATATCGTCCATTGCATTCATCCTTTTTCGCTGTGCGCCAGCCACTGCGTGACGGCCTGCGGCATGGCCAGTACATGTCCCGGCCAACGCCCCTGTGCAAAACCCACATGACCGCCGTGCGGCGGATGCCACAGCGTAACCCGCGGGCCGACTTCGCCTGGCGCCGGCAGGCTGTACGAAGGGACAAAGGGATCGTCCAGCGCATTGAGCAGCAGTGCAGGCACGGCAATGCTGCCCAGCAGCGGTTTGGCCGCCGCCCGATGCCAATAGTCCTGCGCATCACGAAAGCCGTGGACCGGCGCCGTGAACGCATCGTCAAACTCTCTCAGATCACGCGCACGCAGCACGGCATCACGATCGAAGAGACCGGGAAACTGCGCCCACTTGAGCAGCGCCTTGGGCACCAGGGTGCGCAGGAACATGCGCGTGTAGATCCAGCGGTTCAGCCCTTTCCCCAGCGCCGTTCCCCCGGCGGCCAGGTCCAGCGGCGCACTCACCGCCGCCAGGGCCTGCACCACCTCGGCAGCCTTGTCCGCCTGCACGCCCGCCCAGCGTGCCAGCACATTGCCGCCCAGGGAGACACCGACCGCATGCAGCGGGCGAGAAGACCGCTCGCGCAGGCGGCGCAGTATCCAGTCCACCTCCTGCACATCGCCCGAGTGATAGGCGCGCGGCGCCCGGTTGACCTCGCCGCTGCAGCCGCGAAAGTGCGGCACGGCCATGTGCCAGCCGCGCTGTTCGGCCACACAGGCCATGGCCTGGGCATAGTGGCTGTTCGCCGAGCCTTCAAGGCCATGGAAAAGCACCAGCCATGGCGCATCGGCAGGCGGGGTGGGAGCACTGCCGAAGGCGACATCGATGAAGTCGCCATCCGGAGTATCCCAGCGCTCCCACCGCCACCGGGGTGCCGCATGGCCGGCCGGCCGACGGTGCGCGAACAGCGCCGGCCAGATGGTCTGTGCGTGGCCACCGGGCAGCCAGCGCGCCGTGTTGAATTGATGCATAGAGCCCGTTTGCAGTCCTTGTCCCAGTCGCTGCGAATGGCCTTTGCCCTACAGGGCGGCGGGCCAGGTGCGCAGCACAATCGCCAGCGATGCGCAGCATCGTGCACGATACTGTCTTCCATTGTCGCTTTCAGGTTGTCATCTCATGAAACGTCTAATCGCCACACTTGCCACCGTTCTGGTACTGACCGGCTGCGGCTACAACGATTTCCAGCGCCTTGACGAACAGACCAAGTCGGCCTGGAGCGAGGTGCTCAACCAGTACCAGCGCCGTGCCGACCTGGTGCCCAACATCGTGGCCTCGGTCAAGGGCGAGGCCAATTTCGAGCAGGAGACCCTGACCAAGGTGGTGGAGGCACGCGCCAAGGCCACCTCCATCCAGGCCACGCCCGAGCTGGTCAACAACCCCGAGGCTTTCAACAAGTTCCAGCAGGCGCAGGGTGAGCTGTCCAGTGCGCTGTCCCGGCTGATGGTGGTGGCCGAGCGCTACCCCCAGTTGCAGGCCAATCAGGGCTTCCGTGACCTGCGCGTCACGCTGGAGGGCACGGAGAACCGCATCACCGTGGCGCGCAACCAGTACATCCAGGCCGTGCAGTCCTACAACGTGCTGGCGCGCAGCTTTCCGACCAATCTGACAGCCAAGGTCTTCAGCTATGAGCCCAAGCCCACCTTCAGCGTGCAGAACGAGGCCGAAATCTCTCGCCCGCCCACGGTGGACTTCGGCAACAAGTAAACCGTGACCACATCCCTGGCGCCGCTCTGGCGCATGCTTTGCGCCCTGCTCCTGGCAGCGTTGTTGCTGCCAGGCAGCGCGCTGGCGCAGGCTCCGCAACCCGTCCCCCCGCTGACGGCCCGGCTCATCGACCAGACGGGCACGCTGTCGCCCGACGATGCACGGGCCATTGAAGACAGGCTGCGCAGCATTGAACAGAAGTCGGGCTCGCAGGTCGTTGTGCTGATGGTGGCCACCACGGCGCCGGAGGACATCGCCGCCTATGCCTGGCGCGTGGCCAGCGACTGGAAGATAGGCCGCCGCGACGTGGGCGACGGGCTGTTGATGGTGATTGCCAAGAACGACAGGCGCATGCGGCTGGAAGTGGCCCGCGCGCTGGAAGGCGCCATCCCCGACCTGGCGGCCGCTCGCATCATCGACCAGCAGATGACCCCGCGCTTTCGCCAGGGCGACTATGCAGGCGGCATCGCCGCTGCGCTGGACCAGGTGGCGGCACGCATTGCGGGCGAGCAGCTGCCGGCCCCCTCCCCCAATGCCCCTTCCTCCAAAAGCCCGGACCGTGGCTTCGACATGGAAGACCTGATGCTGTTCTTCTTTTTCGGTGTGGTCATCGCGGGCCCCATCCTGCGCTCGATGCTGGGCCGGCCCCTGGCCTCGGTGCTGGCAGGCACAGGCGCCGGCATTGCCGCCTATGTGGTGACCACCAGTCTGCTGGTGGCAGGCGGAGCGGGCATCGTCGCTCTGCTGTTCACCTTGCTGGGCAGCGGCCGCTCCGGCAGAGGTGGCGGTGGATGGGGCGGAGGGGGTGGCTATGGCGGTGGTTTTGGCGGAGGCGGCGGACGAAGCAGCGGCGGCGGAGACTTCAGCTCCGGGGGAGGCGGCAGTTTTGGGGGCGGCGGCGCCTCGGGGAGTTGGTGAGATGGCGGCTGCGATCACAGGCTTTGTTCAGCGTCTGGTCCGGCTGCTGCGCCACCATTGGGCCGAAGGGCAGCTGCGGCGTGCACTCCCACCCGAGACCCTGGCGGAGCTGGAGCGCCTGATCACCATGAGCGAGCAGCGCCATACAGGACAGATCCGTATCTGCGTCGAGCCCGGCCTGCCGCCCAGCTACATCTGGCGCGATGCCACGCCGCGCGAGCGCGCCATCACGCTGTTCGGCAAGCTGCGCGTCTGGGATACCGAGCACAACAACGGCGCCCTGATCTATCTGCTGCTGGCCGACCACGCCATCGAGATCGTCGCCGACCGCGCCCTGGCGCGCACCCTGCCTGCGCAGCAGTGGCAGACGCTGATCAGTGACATGCAGGCCGCTTTCCAGGGCGGCCACTATGCCATGGGCATGACAGCAGCCCTGGAGCGCGTGAGCCTGCTGCTGGAAACCAACTTCCCGCGTGACCCGTTGCAGCCTGTGCACGAAGGTGGCGACAATCTTCCCGATACCGTCGTGATACAGCGGCACTGAGGCAAACCGGCCCTCAGGCCGAGCGCCCCCCTTCATCGAGCTATCGCGGGCACGGAGGCTGTGATAGCGTCACGCCATTTCATCAAGGAGCATCCACACCATGAAGAACACCCTGGCCCGCCTGGGCCTGCTGGCTGCCGTGCTGGCCCTGAGCGCCTGCGCAAGCCCCGTCCTCGATGACTCGCAAGAGTACGACTATGTGCTCAGCTGCAAGCTGCGCGAGGACGACCCCAAGCGATGCGAGCAGCAGATCCGCGCGCTGTGCCCCGTGCCAGCCAAGGCCGTGACGCACAAGTCGCGCACGGTCGACCCCAAGGACAACGCCGTGACCTACGTCTACCAGGCCCGCTGCGGCGACTGAGACGCCTGCGCACCATGAAAAAAGCCGCCCGAGGGCGGCTTTCTTGCGGCTGGTCCCGGGAGGGCTCAGCGCTTTTGGCGGAACTTGCGCAGGGCCGCGATCTGGGCGGCCATGACGGCCAGCTCGGACTGGGCACGCGCCAGATCGACTTCGCTCTTAGCGTTCTTCAGCGCTTCCTCGGCTTCGAGCTTGGCCTTCTCGGCCTTCTCGGCGTCCAGGTCGGCACCGCGGATGGCGGTGTCGGACAGCACGGTCACGCAGTTGGGCTGCACTTCCAGGATGCCGCCGGCCACGAAGACGAACTCTTCGCTGCCGTCAGCCATCTCGATACGCACCGAGCCGGGCTTGATGCGCGTGATCAGCGGAGTGTGGCGGGGAAAAATGCCCAGTTCGCCGGATTCACCGGGCAGGGCGACAAAGCGCGCTTCACCGGAGAAGATGGACTCTTCGGCACTGACCACATCAACGTGGATGGTGTTCATCTTTGCTCCTCAGAAAAGGTAGGACTGGAACTTGGAACCGGCAGGGCCCAGATCGGGGACACCGAGCAAGGGCCGCCCTCGGCGAGGGTGTCGTCCCCCTCCCCCGCAAAGCGGGTAGAGAGGGGGAGGCGACGCAGTCGCTCAGGGGGTGCCGCAGGCTCAAGCCGCCAGCTTCTTGGCCTTCTCGAAGGCTTCGTCGATGGTGCCAACCATGTAGAAGGCCTGCTCGGGCAGGTGATCGCACTCGCCGGCGCAGATCATCTTGAAACCACGGATGGTTTCAGCCAGCGACACGTACTTGCCGGGAGCGCCAGTGAACACTTCGGCCACGTGGAAAGGCTGCGACAGGAAACGCTGGATCTTGCGGGCGCGGGCCACGGTCAGCTTGTCTTCGGGAGCCAGCTCGTCCATGCCCAGAATGGCGATGATGTCGCGCAGTTCCTTGTAGCGCTGCAGCGTGCCCTGCACTTCGCGGGCCACCTTGTAGTGCTCTTCACCCACGACCTGGGGGTCCAGCTGGCGGCTGGTGGAGTCCAGCGGGTCGACAGCGGGGTAGATACCCAGCGAAGCGATGTCACGCGACAGCACCACGGTGGAGTCCAAGTGGGCGAACGTCGTGGCAGGCGAGGGGTCGGTCAAGTCATCGGCAGGCACGTAAACGGCCTGGATGGAAGTGATCGAACCGACCTTGGTCGAGGTGATGCGCTCTTGCAGGCGGCCCATTTCCTCGGCCAGCGTGGGCTGGTAGCCCACGGCGGAAGGCATGCGGCCCAGCAGAGCGGACACTTCGGTACCGGCCAGCGTGTAGCGGTAGATGTTGTCCACGAAGAACAGCACGTCCTTGCCTTCGTCACGGAAGGCTTCGGCCATGGTCAGGCCGGTCAGCGCCACGCGCAGACGGTTGCCCGGGGGTTCGTTCATCTGGCCGTAGACCATGGCGACCTTGGAGTCGTTCAGCGACTCCTGGTTGACCACGCCGGCGTCCGACATTTCGTGATAGAAGTCATTGCCTTCACGGGTACGTTCACCCACACCGGCAAACACCGACAGACCACCGTGGCCCTTGGCGATGTTGTTGATGAGTTCCATCATGTTCACGGTCTTGCCCACGCCGGCGCCACCGAACAGACCCACCTTGCCGCCCTTGGCGAAGGGAGAGATCAGGTCGATCACCTTGATGCCGGTTTCCAGCAGTTCCTGCGAAGGCGACAGCTCGTCATAAGCCGGTGCCTTGCGGTGGATGGGGGCCGTCAGGGCCTGATCCACGGGACCGCGTTCGTCAATGGGGTTGCCCAGCACGTCCATGATGCGACCCAGCGTCGCCTTGCCCACGGGCACGGTGATGGGGTTGCCGGTGTTGGACACCATCAGGCCACGACGCAGACCGTCGGACGAGCCCAGGGCGATGGTACGCACAACGCCGTCACCCAGCAGTTGCTGCACTTCCAGCGTCAGGGCCGAGCCGTCGAGCTTCAGGGCATCGAACACCTTGGGCATTGCGTTACGGGGGAACTCGACGTCCACCACAGCGCCAATACATTGAACAATCTTGCCTTGCACTTGAGCCATTTTTTGCTCCAATTAGTTTGTCTGTTAAAGCCGTTTACACCGCAGCGGCGCCAGCCACGATTTCCGACAGTTCGGTCGTGATGGCTGCCTGACGCGTCTTGTTGTAGACGAGCTTCAACTCGCTGATGACGTTGCCGGCGTTGTCGGTCGCGGCCTTCATGGCCACCATGCGCGCCGATTGCTCGGACGCCATGTTTTCTGCAACCGCTTGGTAGACCAGGGACTCTGCGTAACGCACGAGCAGCTCGTCGATCACGGACTGCGCATCGGGTTCGTAGATGTAGTCCCAGCTATGGCCAGACGTCTTCTCGGCCTGCATGCTCTCGGACGACAGGGGCAGCAACTGCTCCACCACCGATTCCTGCTTCATGGTGTTGATGAACTTGGTGTAGCTCAGGTACACCGCGCTCAGCTTGCCCGCTGCGTACGCATCGAGCAGCACCTTCACAGGGCCGATCAGCTTTTCCAGATGGGGCGTATCGCCCAGACCCGTCGCGTGCGAAACCACCTTGGCGCCGACACGGTTCAGAAAGCCCAGACCCTTGTTGCCAATGGCCACCGCTTCTGCCGACACGCCTTGATCCTGCAGCTCCCGCAGCTTGGCCGTGACAGCACGCAACACGTTGGTGTTCATGCCGCCGCACAACCCCTTGTCCGTCGTCACAACGATGACGCCGGCAGTCTTGGCATCACCGTTCACTTGCATGAACGGGTGCACGTACTCGGGGTTGGCTTGGCCAAGATGGACTGCAATGTTGCGGATCTTTTCGCTGTACGGGCGTGCAGCCAGCATCCGTTCCTGCGCCTTGCGCATCTTGGATGCGGCCACCATTTCCATGGCTTTGGTGATCTTCTTGGTGTTTTCCACCGATTTGATCTTGCCGCGAATTTCCTTACCTGCTGCCATGATGGCTCCTCGTCCGGTTTAAGCGAACGACTTCTTGAACGCAACGATGGCGGCGTTCAATTCGGCTTCGGAATCCTTGTCCATGGCCTTGGAAGCGTTCAGCTTGTCGATCAGGGCGCCGTGGCTGGTCTTCAGGAACTGGTGCAGACCAGACTCGAAAGCCAGCACTTGCTTGACCTGGATGTCGTCCATGTAGCCCTTGTTCACTGCGAACAGCGAAGCGCCCATCAGGGCGGTGGACAGGGGGCTGTACTGGGCCTGCTTGAGCAGTTCGGTCACGCGGGCACCGCGGTCGAGCTGCTTGCGGGTGGCTTCGTCCAGGTCGGAGGCGAACTGCGCGAAGGCAGCCAGCTCACGGTATTGCGCCAGGTCGGTACGGATACCGCCGGACTGGCCCTTGACCAGCTTGGTCTGTGCAGCACCACCGACGCGCGACACCGAGATACCGGCGTTGATGGCGGGGCGGATACCGGCGTTGAACAGGCTGGTTTCCAGGAAGATCTGGCCGTCCGTGATCGAGATCACGTTGGTGGGCACAAAGGCCGACACGTCACCCGCCTGGGTTTCGATGATGGGCAGAGCCGTCAGCGAACCCGTCTTGCCCTTGACTTCACCCTTGGTGAAGGCTTCGACATAGTCGGCATTCACGCGGGCTGCGCGCTCGAGCAGGCGGCTGTGGAGATAGAACACGTCGCCGGGGAAGGCTTCGCGGCCCGGGGGACGGCGCAGCAGCAGCGAAACCTGGCGGTAGGCCACGGCTTGCTTGGACAGGTCGTCATAGACGATCAGCGCGTCTTCGCCGCGGTCGCGGAAGTACTCGCCCATCGTGCAGCCCGAGTAGGCCGACACGTACTGCATGGCAGCGGATTCGGAAGCGGTGGCAGCCACGACGATGGTGTATTCCATCGCGCCGGCCTGCTCCAGGGCACGCACCACGTTCTTGATCGAGGAAGCCTTCTGGCCGATCGCAACGTAGATGCAGGTAACGCCCTGACCCTTCTGGTTGATGATGGCGTCGATGGCCACGGCGGTCTTGCCGGTCTGGCGGTCGCCGATGATCAGTTCGCGCTGGCCACGGCCGACGGGCACCATCGAGTCGATGGACTTGATGCCGGTCTGCAGGGGCTGGTCCACGGACTGGCGTGCGATCACGCCGGGAGCGACCTTCTCGATCACGTCCGTCATCTTGGCGTTGATCGGACCCTTGCCGTCGATGGGTTGACCCAGGGCGTTGACCACGCGGCCGATGAGTTCGGGGCCGACGGGCACTTCCAGAATGCGGCCCGTGCACTTGACGGTGTCGCCTTCGGAGATGTGCTCGTACTCGCCCAGAATCACGGCGCCGACGGAGTCGCGCTCGAGGTTCAGCGCCAGGCCGAAGGAGGGCTGGCCGTCCTTGCCTGCGGGGAATTCCAGCATTTCGCCTTGCATCACGTCCGACAGGCCGTGCACGCGCACGATACCGTCGGTCACCGAAACCACGGTGCCTTCGTTACGGATGTCGCTGCTGCCAGCCAGACCCTCGATGCGGCTCTTGATCAGTTCAGAAATTTCTGCGGGATTGAGTTGCATGACTCTTTCCTTCTTTAGCTTTGGTTAGCCGAGACCTCAGTCGCGTTGTTACGCAATGAGGGCCGCTTTCATTTGTTCCAGGCGGGCCTTGACGGAGGTGTCAAGAACTTCATCACCCACCACGACGCGGATGCCACCGATCAGGGACTGATCTTGCTGCACCGACAGGTTCAGCTTTCGGCCGAAACGCTTCTCCAGCGAAGTCCCGAGTGCGGCCAGTGCGGCAGCATCTATGGGGAATGCGCTTTGAACCACGGCGTCGGACGAGCCACCGGCGCGGTTCACGAGGCTGCGAAACTGGGCCGCCACTTCTGGCAGGGCTTGCAGTCGGCCGTTTTCAATGATGACGCGCAGAAAGTTGCGTGCGGCATCGGGCAATGCCGAGCCGGCCACGCCGCTGATGACGTCGAACAGTTGTTCGTCGGTCACCTTGGGGTCGTCGGCCAGCTGGCGCAATTGCGGATTGGCGGCAATCGCCGCCAATTCCTCCGCCCAGGCAACAGTGCCGGACAGGTCAGCACCCTGCTGGGTGCTGGCCTTGAACAGGGCATCTGCGTAAGGACGGGCAATGGTGGCGAGTTCTGCCATGTTTGCTCTTCCTTACAGCTCGGTCTTCAGGCGGTTCAGCAGGTCGGCATGGACGCCGGCATCCACTTCCTTGCGCAGGATCTGCTCGGCGCCCTTGACGGCCAGCGCAGCCACTTGCTCGCGCAGGGCTTCACGGGCCTGGATTGTCTGCTGCTCGGCCTCGGCGCGGGCAGCAGCAACAATCTTGTTGCCTTCTTCGGAGGCACGGGCCTTGGCTTCTTCGATGATGGCCTGGGCACGGCGTTCGGCGTCCGCAAGCCGCGATGCCGTTTCGTTGCGCGTCTGGGCCAGTTCCTGCTCGACGCGCTTGTTGGCAGCGGCCAGGTCGGTCTTGGCCTTGTCGGCAGCAGCGAGGCCATCGGCGATTTTCAGAGCTCGTTCATCCAGCGCCTTCGCGATCGGGGGCCACACGAACTTCATCGTGAACAGCACCAGGATCAGGAAAACGATGGCCTGGACGAACAGGGTCGCGTTGATACTCACGGCAACACCTTTCTATCTAGGGCGTTGATCGGAGCTTAGGCCAGGACGAAGGGGTTGGCGAAAGCGAACAGCAGAGCGATGGCCACACCGATCAGGAAGGCAGCGTCGATCAGACCGGCCAAGATGAACATCTTGGTTTGCAGTTCGTTGATCAGCTCAGGCTGACGTGCCGACGATTCCAGGAACTTGCCACCCATCAGGGCGATACCGATCGAAGCGCCGATAGCGCCCAGACCAACGATCAGACCACAAGCCAGAGCGACGAGACCGAGAATGTTTTCCATGATGACTCCTGAGATTAAAGAAAGAGAAAGGTTGAGAGGGAAAGGAAATGGTCAGTGGGCTTCATGCGCCTGGCCGAGATAGATCAGCGTCAGCATCATGAAAATGAAGGCCTGCAGGGTGATGATCAGAATGTGGAAGATCGCCCAGATAGAGCCTGCAATGATGTGCCCCAAGGGGAGCAACACACCGGAAAGCGACATGGCAGCCGCACCGCCCATCAGAGCGATCAGACAGAACACCAACTCACCAGCGTACATGTTGCCGAACAGTCGCATGCCATGCGAAACCGTCTTGGCGACATATTCAATGATTTGCATGGCCAGGTTCACGACACCCAGGATCAGTGCAAACACGGGATTCTTGCTGGTGCCGAACGGGGCAGTCACCAGTTCGTGGGCCCAGCCGCCCATGCCCTTGATCTTGATGCTGTAGAAGAAGCACAGGATCAGCACGGCCGAGGACAGGCCCAGCGTGGTCGAGAGGTCAGCCGTGGGAACGACGCGCAGGTAGGCGTGCGAGTCACCCTGGAAGCCCTGCCACAGCACCGGCAGCAGGTCCACCGGCAGCATGTCCATGGCGTTCATCATGAAGATCCACACGAACACGGTCAGTGCCAGGGGAGCGATGAACTTGCGGCTTTGCGCGTTGTGGATGTTGGCCTTGGCCTGGTTGTCCACCATCTCGACCAGCAGCTCTACAGCCGCCTGGAAGCGCCCCGGAACGCCCGATGTGGCCTTGCGCGCGGCAAGCCACAGCACGAACAGGCTCAGCACGCCCAGCGTGGCGCTGACGACGATCGAGTCCAGGTTGATGACCGAAAAGTCGATGATCGACTTTTGCTTGATGTTCTGGAGGTGCTGCAGGTGGTGAACGATGTATTCACTTGCAGTAGGTGCGTGCGCGTCTGCGGCCATCGGTCAACTTCTCTTCAAATATCAATCGGTTTTTCGGACACTGGATCGCACTATCAGCGCGACCCAATACGTTTTCATGACGACTACCAAGCCCGCCAGCAGCGCCAGCCAACTCAGCCCCGGGACCAGCTTGGGTGCAGCCGCCAGCATGGCAATGCACAGCACCAGCTTCACCAGTTCCCAGCCAAAAATTCCCACCATGGCGGCTGCAGCGCCGCCCGGCCTCTTTCGTACGACGGCACGCGCAAACAGCGCTGCCGGCAACACCACCGACAAGGCACCGTAGGCAGCCGACCATCCGACCTCGGCGCGCCCCGTCACCAGCCATGCGACCAGTGCCACCAGCACGCCCACCACCGCCTGGACCACCACGAAACGCCACACAGACATCTGCGGGTTTCGCGTGCGCCACTCCTGAGCCTCCTCGGAGGTCAGGGGCTTGAAGTCGGAATCCTCGCCCTCAAGTTCCCTGTCAGCGTCTGTGTCGGCGGCGTAGTTTTTCATTGAATTCTCTAAGGCCGCAGACCAGACAAGACTTTTTCACAAAGCCTCTGATTATAAGTAAAAACCCCTGCCGAACGATAGGGGTTGTTACGGGCATGCCCAAAACGGAGGCGGCGACCGGGCTGTGTGGCAGCCGGCCAACAGCGCCAGCCTCGCGCCGCAGGCCACTTGTTTGTTGTGTGTGGAGTTCTCGTGGCGGACGACGCGGCAGCCCCGGGCTGCGACATGGCCGCGAACGATAGCGCACAATCGCCTCCAACGCCAAGCGATTAACCTTGATTCACCTATGACCGACGCCTCCACCCCTACCCCCACCCCAGCCACCGAGCCGGGCGCGGACCCGCGCAAGGATTCGCTGATCGAGTACCCGTCGCAGTTCCCCATCAAGGTCATGGGCGTCAAGGCCGAGCATCTGGTGCACGAGATCACCCAGATCGCCCAACGCTTCGACCCTGCCTTTGACGCCAGCACCATTGAATTGCGCCCCAGCAGCAGCGGCAAATACCTGGGCGTCACCGTCACGGTGACGGCGACCAGCCGCGAACAACTCGACGATCTGTACCGCGCCTTCACCTCGCATCCGCTGGTGAAAGTGGTGCTGTGAGCACCCTTGACGCGCAGCAGTCGCAGTCATTGGACCTGCGCCTGCTGGGCCGCACGGACTACGAGGCCACGGTGCAGGCCATGCAGGCCTTCACCAGCCAACGCGACGCCGGCACGCGCGACGAGCTGTGGATATGCGAGCACTCCGCACATTTCACACAAGGCCTCGCCGGCAAAAGTGACCACTTGCTGAGCCCTGGCGACATTCCCGTGGTGGCCACCAACCGCGGCGGACAGGTCACCTACCACGGCCCGGGCCAGGTGGTCGCCTATCCCTTGCTGGACCTGCAGCGCCTGGGCTACTTCGTCAAGGAATACGTGTTCCGCATCGAGGATGCGGTCATCCGCACGCTGGAGCATTTCGGTATCACCGGCCACCGCGTGGAAGGCGCCCCCGGCATCTACGTGCGCCTCGACGACCCTCGCAGCCATGCCATGCTGCCCCAGCGCCCGCAACTGCGCGCACCCGGCTCGCCCGCGCCCCAACCCGATTTTTCGGGGCTTGGCAAGATTGCAGCCCTGGGCATCAAGGTCAGCCGGCATTGCACCTATCACGGCGTTGCATTGAACGCCGCCATGGACCTGGAACCCTACGGCCGGATCAACCCTTGCGGCTACGCAGGGCTGCAAACGGTGGACCTTTCTACAATCGGCGTTCAGACAACCTGGGACGAAGCCGCGCGCGTGCTGGGACGACAGTTGCAGCGCCGCCTAGCCCCCTGAATCCAGAATCATGACCATCAACACCGTCGTGCGCGAAGCGCAGTCACAAGCCGAGTACAACCCGCTGGCCAAGCAGAAGGCGGCAGCGAAGCTTTCGCGCATCCCGATCAAGGTCGAGCATGGCGAAGCACTCAAGAAGCCCGAGTGGATTCGCGTCAAGGCGGGCAGCCCCACCACGCGCTTCTACGAGATCAAGGACATCCTGCGCGCCAACAAGCTGCACACGGTCTGCGAGGAAGCCTCCTGCCCCAACATCGGCGAGTGCTTTGGCAAGGGCACGGCCACCTTCATGATCATGGGAGACAAGTGCACGCGCCGCTGCCCGTTCTGCGATGTGGGCCACGGCCGTCCCGACCCGCTGGACACCAACGAACCGCTCAACCTCGCCAAGACGATTGCCGAGCTGCGCCTGAAATACGTGGTCATCACCAGCGTGGATCGCGACGACCTGCGCGATGGTGGCTCGGGCCACTTCGTCGAGTGCATCAAGAACATCCGCGAGCTCTCGCCGCTGACCCAGATCGAGATCCTGGTGCCCGACTTCCGTGGCCGCGACGACCGTGCGCTGGAAATCCTCAAGGCCGCGCCTCCCGATGTGATGAACCACAACCTGGAGACCGCACCGCGCCTGTACAAGGAAGCGCGTCCCGGCTCGGACTACCAGTTCTCGCTGAACCTGCTCAAGAAGTTCAAGGCCTTGCACCCCAAGGTTCCGACCAAGAGCGGCATCATGGTCGGCCTGGGCGAGACCGATGAGGAAATCCTGCAGGTCATGCGCGACATGCGTGCGCATGACATCGACATGCTGACCATCGGCCAATACCTGGCACCCAGCAACAGCCACCTGCCGGTGCGTCGCTACGTGCACCCCGACACCTTCAAGATGTTCGAGGAAGAGGCGTACAAGATGGGCTTCACGCATGCAGCCGTGGGCGCCATGGTGCGCTCGAGCTACCACGCGGACCAGCAGGCACACGCCGCCGGCGTCTGAGCCGGCGATGGCCGCCTGCCTGCAGGGCGGCCTTCTTCACGCACTTCGGGGATGGCCTTTGCAGGCCATCCCCTTTTTCATGTCTGGAGGCATGCCATTCAGGCGCCGGTTTTGACCTGAATACACATTCAGCAACAAATAATCGATGTCACCGGCATCTCGGTTGATGAATTTCCCGATCTCTTTATGATGCCGATTTTCCGAATGCTTTCTGCATTCAAAAAATCCGAACGACCCAGGAATGCGGCTCAACGACATGAAATCCAGGATTTCGGGCGTTCGGGCGCCGCTCCATTGACAAAGGGATAAGTGCATATGGCCAATGACGAGCAAAAGGACCGTGCAGCATTCGATGCCGCCATACAGGCACTGAAAGCAGAGGTTGCCAATGCCGGGGTGCATCTCTCGCTGGACTCATCTGCACGCCTGGCCTATGCCCGACAGATTCAGGCCATGGCCAACGAGCTTCAGTTGCAGGCCACGAGCGGTCGCATCACCTGGGGACAGGCTGCACAACAGGCCCAGGAGGCGCGCAATGTCATCATGGAGATCATCCGAGGCCGCAGCACCCCCGTGGGCAGAGCCATGGCGCAACGCATCAAGAGCGAGGGCAAGACGCTCAATGAGCTGATTGCCCGCAAGGCCCAGCAATTGCACGGCCCCAACGTGCGGTTCGATCGCCTCACGGCGGCCCAGCAAAACGCCGTGTATGGCGAAATCGTCAAATCCGCCGGCAAGTCCAATGCCGCCATCACCCAGAGAATGCGCACGCTCTCCCGGGCAGGACGCGGCCTCCTGGTCTTCTCCATTGCGGTATCGGTCTACACCATCGCCAACGCAGACAACAAGGTGGAGGCCGCCGGCAAGGAATTGGCCGTCACAGGTGCCGGGATCGGTGGAGGCATGGCAGGTGGTGCCCTGGCCGGGCTGGCCTGCGGGCCCGGGGCACCTGCCTGCGTGGTGGTCGGCGCATTTGTCGGCGGGGCACTGGCTGCCATAGGCGTCGAGTTCCTCTGGTGACACTTCAGGACAACAGATGCGCATCCTCTCCGACCGGCAGTTGTCACTGCAGCCCGCCGCATCCCATCCTGCAGGGCAGGTACCGCAAAGCCGCCTGGTGCTCAACGGGAATGCAACGCCCTTTCTGGTGGACGGCACCATTCTCGAGGCAGCCTTTCAATGGAACGACCTCTACCTTCTGTTCACCACCGATGACACGCCCATGGAGGAGATGCTGCGGATCACGCTGCTCGACGAGAATTTGCAGGCACTCGACAAGGCCGTGATAGGCAGCATGTATTCCACGGGCAGCTTCTCGTTGCTGCCATCGGACGAACGATCGCTGGTGCGATTTCGATTCATGGGAAATACGGACTGGAGTGTCGAAATCCTGCAGGAACCTGGATTCCGGCTGCCATTTCTTGGCGATCCGCGCGCCGTCACGCGCCCCCTGGGGTTTTCGCGGCGCTTTGTCGTGCGAGGCCATCCTGAGCCGGAAAACAACTGATGCCGACGCAGTTGAAGGCAATAAAAAAGCAGGGCCAACGTGCATGCCCTGCTTGAATTGAATGCAATCGTGCTTTCCCGTTCCACGTAGAAAAAAAGCCTGGCTAACCGGCAGACCGCTGGCTGGCAAACCGACTTGCTGCAGGCTGAACAGGCCTGGCGAGTCGCCCCACGATGAAACTGAAAAAGCTTGCAGCTCGAATTCCCCACCAGAGAGCTTCTTGCTGCATTGGGGCGGATCATAACATCGAATGAGAATCAATCGCAACTGAAGTTGTGATTTTTTTGCCTCGCGCCTTCACTTGACCGAAGTCATGGGCTCAGCAGCGCTGCCGGGCTGTCCGAACGAAGGACTTCCTGCGCCCAGGCGGCCAGCTTGCGTGTGTCGGCACGCAAGATTTCCTGCTTGACGACCAGGATCTGCGCCGGATGCATGGAAAAGCTGCGCAGGCCCAGGCCCAGCAGCAGGCGCGTCATGGCCACATCGCCGGCGGTCTCCCCGCAGACACAGACGCTCTTGCCTTGCGCCCTTCCTTCGGCGATCACATCCGCCACCAGCTTGAGCACGGCGGGATGCAGGGGATCGTAGAGATGGGCCACGGTCTCGTCGGCGCGGTCGATGGCCAGCGTGTACTGGATCAGGTCGTTGGTGCCGATGGACAGGAAGTCGAAATAGCGCAGGAAGGTGCGCACGATCAGCGCTGCCGCAGGCACCTCGATCATGGCGCCCAGCTTGACCGGGCCGTGCGCCACGCCGCGCGCGTCAAGCTCGCTTTGCGCCAACCTCACCTGGGCCAGGGTCTGCTCGATCTCGCTTTGGTGGGCCAGCATGGGGAACAGCAGATGGATCTGCCCATGCGCGGCAGCACGCAGGATGGCGCGCAGCTGGGTGCGGAACATGGCCGGATCGGCCAGGCTCCAGCGGATGGCGCGCAGACCCAGCGCGGGGTTCAGGTAGTAGTCCTTGGGCTGGGCCTTGTCCAGCGGCTTGTCGGCGCCCACGTCCAGCGTGCGAATGGTCACGGGCATGCCCTGCATTCCATCCACGGCTTCGCGGTAGGCCCGGTATTGCTCTTCCTCGCCGGGCAGGTTGCCGCCACGCCCCATGAACAGGAATTCCGTGCGGAACAGCCCCACGCCCACCGCGCCCGCATGCACGGCCGCAGGCCCGTCGCCGGGCTGCTCGATGTTGGCCAGCAGCTCGATACGCTCTCCGTCCAGCGTCAGCGCAGGCGTGTGGCGCAGGCGCGAGAGGCGCTCGCGCTCGAGCTCGTTCTGGCGCTGGCGAAAGCCATATTCGGCCAGGATGATGGGTGAGGGATCGACGATGACGACCCCTGCATTGCCGTCGATGATGATCCAGTCGTCCTGGCGGATCAGTTGCCCCGCAGCCCGGGCGCCGACCACGGCAGGAATGTCCATGCTGCGCGCCACGATGGCCGTGTGCGAAGTGCGGCCACCCACGGCCGTGATGAAGCCGGCAAACAACCGGCTCTTGAACTGCAGCATGTCCACTGGCGACAGGTCCTGCGCCACCAGAACCAGCGGCGCCTCGGTGGCGCCATCGAGCAGCAGCGGCTGCTGCGGCGGCGTGCCCTCCCCCGTTGCCTCGACTGCCAACAGCTCGGCCGGTGCGGGCACGGGGCTGGCCATGCCCTTCATATGGCGCAGGATGCGCTCGACCACCTGCTCGAGGTCCGCCTTGCGCTCGCGCAGGTATTCGTCCTCCATCTCGTCGAACTGGCGCGAGACGACCTCCAGCTGCGTGGTCAGCGCCCATTCGGCGTTGTAGAGGCGATCGGATATCCAGTGCTTGATGGCGGCGGCCAGGGCCTCGTCCTGCAAAAGCAGCAGGTGGACGTCGAGCAAGGCATCGAGCTCGCCCGGCGCATCCTTGGGCATTTCATCCTGCAGGCGGCGCAGCTCGTCGATGACGGCATTGCGCGCACTGCGGGCGCGGTCGATTTCCGCGTCCACCTGGTCGGGCCGGATGAAGTAGTGCACCACCTCCATGCGGCTGGAGGCCACCACCACCGCACGCCCTATGGCGATACCCCGTGACACGGCCAGTCCGTGGATTGCAAACGTCATTGCGCCTGTCCTTTGCCTGCTGCTGCGCAGGCCCCGGACCGTCGCAATGCGGCATCGTCCAGTTCCAGCGCGTGTTGCTCTGTTGCGCTCACCGTCTGCCAGCGCCGCAAAGGCACATTACTGGCCTTCGCCAAACTTGTCGTTGATCAGGGCGGTCAGCGCATCCATGGCTTCCTGCTCCTGTGCTCCGTCGGTCTCCAGCAGCACCTCGGAGCCCATGCCGGCAGCCAGCATCATCACGCCCATGATGCTCTTGGCATTGATGCGCCGCTCGCCCTTGCTCATCCAGACTTCGCAGGGAAAGCTGCCTGCAAGCTTGGTGAGCTTGGCAGAGGCGCGGGCGTGCAGGCCCAGTTTATTGCTGATGGTGATAGGGGTCTTGATCATTGGATGGTCGCGGACTCTGGTTCTGAGGCGTGTTCACGCCCACCTGCATCACCCCATGGCTGCCTCCCGCCAAGGCGCGCTCGGCCACGGCTTCCAGCGCCTCGTGGCGATAGCCTATGGAGCGCAGCAGCATGGGCAAGTTCACTCCGGCCACCAGCCGCCCGGCAGGCAGTTGCGCCACAAGGCGCTGCGCCACGTTGCAGGGCGTCGCACCAAAGAGGTCGGTCAGCACCAGCGTGGGCAGCCCCAGCAGGCCGCCATGGTCTTCAAGCAACTGCTCGGCACGCATCAGGGTGGCCTCGGGCGGCTCCTGAGCGGGCACATCCAGGGCAAGGACGTCCTCGGCACTGTCGGCGAACACATGCAGGGCGCATTCGCGCAGTGCCTGGGCCAAAGGTGCGTGGGTGAACAAAAGGATGCGCGTGGTCATGAAGTCACAGGGTTCGGAGTCGATTATGGCGTGCGAAGGCGCATGCAGGGCAAACGGCGCGCCTGCGCTGCGCTCCATGCCACAGTTGCCTCCCGCATCCGTGGCTCCAAACCTGTTGCTACTGCAGTTGCAGGCTGGCGAAGAAGTTGTTGGCCTCGTCTGTGCGCGGCTTGTCGCTGTAGATCACGGCATGGTAGAGGCGCGCGCCCGCCGGCTCCATTCGTGCAAACCACACGCCATGGGCCGTGAGCTTCCAGCCCTGGGGACCCACGCCTTCAAACGTGGTGCGCAGCGACTGCGGCAGATTCAAGGCGCCTGCAGGCACGAAGGAGCCATCTTCCTTGGAGCGCAATTGCTTGGCGCCGGCCGGCGCCTGTCCCGGCGCACCCGGATTCATCTGACCGAGCACGGCCGCCTGCCAGTACGACAGCATCTCGGCGGCCCTGGAGGGCTCGCTGACCAGGAAGTGGGAAACCGCGTAGGTGGACGCATCGGCGTCGCATCCCATCATGGACATCTGCACCGTGCCCATGCCCTGGCCCAGTTCCACCGGCCGGGTGGCCGATTGCGGATCGCAAGGCAAAAGCACACGCAGTGGCGTGCCCTCGACCGCAACCTGCCGCCAATCCAGCCGGGGACTGCATGCGGCCAAGGGCGTCAACACCAGCACAGCGGCAGCAAGCCGCATGGCAGGAGCGCGGAGCCTTGCCATGGGGATCAAAAAGCTTTCCATCAATGTCATGCCGGCATTATCGACACGGCCCGCTTGACCGAGACCCGAACTTTTGCCCTTGCCGCGCATCGAAACGCGGTGCACGGCATGCGTGCAGGCCTACGGGCACAACTTTGGGCACAATCGTCGCTATGGCAAGCAAACATTGGATCGCAGGCGTGGTGATCGCCGCAGCCGCCGGAATGGGCGCATGGGTGTATTCGGGCGCAGGCCAGACGGCGGCGCCGCAATCGACCTTCGTGCTGCTGGATGGCAGCAAGCAGACCACGGCCGATTTCAAGGGCAAGGTGACGCTGGTCAATTTCTGGGCCACCAGCTGCACCACCTGCGTGGCCGAGATGCCGGAGATCGTCGCCACCCACCAGAAATTCCAGGGCCAGGGCTTCGAGACCCTGGCCGTGGCCATGAGCTACGACCCGCCCAGCTATGTGGTGAACTTCGCCGATTCGCGCAAGCTGCCGTTCAAGGTGGCGCTGGACAACACCGGCGCCGTGGCCCGCGCCTGGGGCGATGTGCAGCTGACGCCCACCACCTACATCGTCAACAAGCGCGGCGACATCGTGAAGCGCTATGTGGGAGCGCCTGACTTCGCCGAGTTGCACCGGCTGATCGAGAAACTGCTGGCCGAAGCCTGATACGGCACAGGCAAGCCCAGAAAAAAACCGGCATCACGCCGGTTTTTTTGCATCTGCATGCCGATCAGCGGCTGCGGAAGCTGTCGTGGCAGGCCTTGCAGCTGGCAGCGGCCGGGCCGAAGGCCGCCTTGAGCTGGTCCAGGTTGCCGGACTTGGCCGCAGCAGCGAGCTTGACCGTCTCGGCCTGCATCTTCTCCGACAGATCCTGGAACTTGGCCTGCTCCTTCCAGATTTCAGGCTTGGCCTTTCCACCCTCCGTGCCTGCGCCGAAACCTGCCCAGGGCAGCTTGGCCATGAAGGCCACCACCTCGGCGTTTTCCTGGGCCGCCTTGGCATCGAAGGGGATCTTTCCGTTCGCCATCGCACCCAGGCGACCGAAGTGCTGGCCCAGCACGGCCAGCGCGCCCTGGCGGTACTTGATGGCGTCCTCGGACTTGGCAAACTGGGCGGAAGCCGGCAGCGCGGTAGCGGCCACCAGGGCGGCCAGCGCCCATGCAGAAACTTTCTTCATCGTGGTTTTCCTTTTCGAGTGTGGGGAAATCTGCCGGGTCAGTATGGCAGTGACGCCTTGCGGGCGCAGCTTTGATTGACCGCAGCCAGGGTGCATTGACTGCCGGCTCCGGAATGCAGGTCGGCACAATGCACTCATTCCCACCCACACGCTCATGCCATGGCACAAGAACCGACCGCACAAGGCGCCGCCAAGCACAAGGTCCGCATCTGGGACCTGCCCACCCGGCTGTTTCACTGGCTGCTGGCCGCAACCGTGATTGCCCTGGTCGTGACGGCCAAACTGGGCGGCAATGCCATGAACTGGCATCTGCTGCTGGGCCATGTCATGCTGGCCTTGCTGCTGTTTCGCCTGTTGTGGGGCCTGGTGGGTGGCCGCTGGTCGCGCTTTGCCAGCTTCATCCATGCACCTTCCGCCCTGCTGCGCCATCTGCGCGGACAAGGAGCGGAGAGCGACAGCGCAGGCCACAGCCCGTTGGGCGCTCTGTCCGTGCTGGCCATGCTGGCGGTGCTGATCGCCCAGGTAGGCAGCGGATTGCTCAGCGATGACGAGATTGCGTTCTCCGGGCCGCTGAGCCGCTTCGCATCGGGCGACACGGTGGCGCAGGCCACGGCCTATCACGCGCATTGGGGACAGTATTTGCTGTACGCACTGGTGGCCCTGCATCTTCTGGCCATCGTGTTCTATGCCTGGCGCGGGCGCGGCCTGGTGCGAGCCATGGTGACCGGGGACAAACAGTTGTCCGCGCCAGTACCCGCCTCACGCGACACGGCAGGCAGCCGTTGGCTGGCCTTGGCCCTGGCCTTCGGGGCAGGCGCTGCGGCATGGTGGGTACAGCAGCTTGGTGGCGCTTTCTGACGGCGCAGCCAGAGGTGGGCCGCTTGCCGCTACACTGCGCTTTCCGTCGTTTTAGCTGAGTGCCCGTGGACAAGCCTGCTGTCGCCTTGCTGGCGCCGAATCCCGCGGAAGACTGGGACGAAGTCCGCCAGATCTTCCGGGAGTACGCTGCAAGCCTGGATGTCGATCTGCAATTTCAAGATTTCGAGGCCGAGATCGCCGATCTGCCCGGCGACTACGCTGCGCCGCGCGGCCACATCCTGCTGGCCAGGGTCGATGGCGCAGTGGCCGGCTGCTGCGCCCTGCGCCCCCTGGACAACTGCGACTACGCCAATGCCGCCGAGATGAGGCGCCTGTTCGTGCGCAAGGCCTTTCGCGGTTTCGGACTGGGTCGGCAGCTGGCCGAAGCCATGCTTGATGTGGCGCGCCAGGCCGGCTATGACCATGTGCTGCTGGACACGCTGGACGACATGGAATCGGCCCGCGCCCTCTACGTCGACCTGGGCTTCGAGGAAATCCCGCCCTACTATCACAACCCCATCGCGGGGGCGCACTACCTCAAGGCCGATATTTTCTAGGCCGGCCTGGCTGAACCAGCGCCCCCAATACAAAAAGGCATTGCACCCGGGTGCAATGCCTTTTTTCGCAATAGCGCGGTGCGCAGGCCAGAAGGCCGGCAGCGCGATCAGGCCTTGGCCTGGCCCAGCAAAGTGGCCGCGTCGCTGACCTCGAACTTGCCAGGGCCTTCCACGTTCAGCGTGACGACCTTGCCGTCCTTGACCAGCATGGAATAGCGGTTGCTGCGCAGGCCCAGGCCCTTGCCGTTCAGATCCAGCGTCAGGCCGGTGGCCTTGGCGAATGCGGCGTCGCCGTCGGCCAGCATGCGCACCTTGCCATCGGTCTTCTGGTCGCGGGCCCATGCGCCCATCACGAAGGCGTCGTTGACCGACAGGCACCAGATCTCGTCCACGCCGGCAGCCTTGAAGGCTTCGGCCTGCTCCACGAAGCCGGGCACATGCTTGGCCGAGCAGGTGGGAGTGAATGCACCGGGCACGGCGAAGACCGCGATGGTCTTGCCTGCAGCGGCTTCGGGCAGCTTCACGGGGTTGGGGCCGATGCTGCAGCCATTGCCTTCGACTTCCACGTATTCCATCAGGGTGGCAGCGGGCAGGGCATCTCCGACTTTGATCATCTCTATCTCCTTTGTGGTGCAAAACCGGGGGCTGCCGAAATGGCGGTCCCCAAACGAAAAAACGACCCACATTGTGGGTCGTTTCCTGTGGCTTTGCAGCCGGTGGGCCTAGGTAGGCTTACACCAGAGCAGCCTTTTGCACCAAGCGGGTAGCAACCCAGTTCTTGGTCTTGGACAGCGGGCGGCTTTCCGTGATTTCGATCACGTCGCCCAGCTTGTACTCACCTTGCTCGTCGTGAGCGTGGTACTTGCTGGACTTGATCATGATCTTGTCATAGATCGGGTGCTTGACGCGGCGTTCAACCATGACCGTCACGGTCTTGGCACGCTTGTCGCTGACCACCTTGCCAATCAAGGTGCGCTTGAGGGATTTTTTAGCTTCCGTCATGTCGGCTTCCTGATTACTTGGCGGCTTGCTTTTCAGCAAGGATGGTCTTGGCGCGGGCGATGTCACGGCGCGTGGTACGCAGCGTGTTCGTGTTACCCAGCTGTTGCGTGGCCTTTTGCATACGCAGACCAAAGTGAGCCTTTTGCAGGGACTTCACTTCGGCTTCCAGGCCGGCAACGTCTTTTTGGCGGAGTTCAGCAGCTTTCGTCATGTTGTTCTCCTTAGGCACCAATTTGACGGGACACGAAGGTCGTACGCAGCGGCAGCTTTGCAGCGGCCAGGCGGAACGCTTCACGAGCCAGCTCTTCAGGGACGCCCACGATTTCGTAGAGCACCTTGCCGGGCTGGATTTCGGCCACGTAGTACTCGGGGTTGCCCTTACCGTTACCCATACGCACTTCTGCGGGCTTGGTAGAGATTGGCTTGTCCGGGAACACGCGGATCCAGATACGACCGCCGCGCTTGACGTGACGCGAGATCGCGCGGCGAGCCGCTTCGATCTGACGTGCCGTCAGGCGACCACGGTCAGTGGACTTCAGGCCGAAGTCACCGAAAGCAACGGAGTTACCACGCGTTGCAATACCGGTGTTGCGACCCTTTTGCTCCTTGCGGTATTTGCGGCGAGCAGGTTGCAGCATCTTTATTCTCCTTTACCGTCCGCTGCTGTAGCGGGCGCGTCAGTCTTGCGAACGCGCTTAACGGAATCAGCGCCAGCGCCGGCGGGCTTGTCGCTGCCGTCTGCAGGTGCTGCGTTAGCGCCTGCGGGGCGGCGGGCACCACGGCCAGCACCGTCACGACGACCATCGCCGCGACCATCGCGACGGGGGCCGCGAGGACGACGCTCTTCTTCGGGGCGGGGGGTCTCGGCTGCCGGCAGGTCGTTACGACCCAGCGTGTCACCCTTGTAGACCCAGACCTTCACACCGATCACACCGTAGGTCGTCTTGGCTTCGGAGAAGCCATAGTCGATGTCGGCGCGCAGCGTGTGAAGTGGCACACGGCCTTCGCGGTACCACTCGCAGCGTGCAATTTCGATACCGTTCAGACGGCCCGAAGACATGATCTTGATGCCTTGGGCACCCAGACGCATGGCGTTTTGCATCGCACGCTTCATGGCGCGGCGGAACATGATGCGCTTTTCGAGCTGCTGGCAGATCGAGTCGGCGATCAGCTTGGCATCGATTTCAGGCTTGCGCACTTCTTCGATGTTCACAGCCACGGGCACGCCCAGACGGGTTGCGAGTTCCTTCTTCAGGTTCTCGATGTCCTCGCCCTTCTTGCCGATCACGACACCAGGACGTGCCGAGAAGATCGTGATGCGGGCGTTCTTTGCAGGACGCTCGATCAGGATGCGCGACACGGCGGCGTTCTTCAGCTTGGCCTTCAGGAACTCGCGCACCTTGATGTCTTCGGCCAGCATGCCGGCGAAGTCGCGGTTGCTTGCGTACCAACGGCTGGCCCAGTTGCGGCTAACAGCCAGGCGGAAGCCGGTAGGATGGATTTTCTGTCCCATATTCTTCCCAGGCCTTTCAGTTGCCAACCGTCACGTACACGTGGCACGTGGGCTTGCTGATGCGATTGCCGCGGCCCTTTGCACGCGCGGTGAAGCGCTTGAGCGTGGTGCCTTGTTCGACGAAGATGGTCTTGACCTTCAGTTCGTCGATGTCGGCGCCGTCGTTGTGCTCGGCGTTGGCGATGGCGGACTCGAGCACCTTCTTGATGATCACGGCAGCTTTTTTCTGCGTGAACGTCAGGATGTTCAGGGCTTGGTCCACTTTCTTGCCGCGGATCAGGTCCGCGACCAGGCGACCCTTGTCCACAGACAGGCGGACGCCACGGAGAACAGCACGTGTTTCAGACATGTTCTATTCCTTACTTCTTGGCTTTTTTGTCCGCCGGGTGACCCTTGAAGGTACGGGTCAGCGCGAATTCGCCGAGCTTGTGGCCGACCATCTGGTCAGTCACATACACGGGCACGTGCTGCTTGCCGTTGTGCACGGCAATGGTCAGACCGATGAACTCGGGCAGAACCATGGAGCGACGCGACCAGGTCTTGACGGGCTTCTTGTCCTTGGTGGCGACGGCCTTCTCGGCCTTTGCCAGCAAGTGATGGTCAACAAACGGACCCTTTTTAAGAGAACGAGTCATTTGCTACCCTTTACTTCTTACGACGCGACACAATCATCGACTGCGTGCGCTTGTTGTTACGGGTACGGTAGCCCTTCGTCAGGTTGCCCCATGGGTCAACAGCGTGACGACCTTCACCGGTCTTGCCTTCACCACCACCGTGCGGGTGATCGACAGGGTTCATCACCACGCCGCGAACGGTCGGGCGGATACCCATCCAGCGCTTCACACCGGCCTTGCCCAGACGGCGCAGGCTGTGCTCTTCGTTGGCGACTTCACCGATGGTCGCGCGGCATTCGATGTGCACCTTGCGCACTTCGCCGGAACGCATACGCACTTGGGCGTAGATGCCTTCACGGGCCAGCAGCGTAGCCGACGTACCTGCCGAACGGGCGATCTGCGCGCCAGCGCCGATCTTCAGTTCGATGCAGTGGATGGTCGAACCCACGGGGATGTTGCGGATCGGCAGGGTGTTGCCCACGCGGATCGGGGCTTCCGAACCGCTGACGATCGTTGCGCCGACTTCCAGGTTGCGCGGAGCAATGATGTAGCGACGCTCGCCGTCGGCATAGCACACCAGAGCGATGTGGGCCGTACGGTTGGGGTCGTACTCAATGCGCTCGACCTTGGCGGGGATGCCGTCCTTGGTGCGCTTGAAGTCCACCACGCGATAGTGGTGCTTGTGGCCACCGCCCTTGTGACGGGTGGTGATGTGACCGTTGTTGTTACGGCCCGACTTCTGGTGCTGAGGCTCCAGCAGGGGGGCGAAACCTGCACCCTTGTGCAGATGGTCACGCGTGACCTTGACCGTGCCGCGTTGGCCGGGGGTCGTCGGTTTGAGCTTGATAACAGCCATGATTACGCAGCCTCCCCGGACAGGTTCAGCTCTTGACCGGGCTTGAGCATCACGTAGGCCTTGCGAACGTGGTCGCGGCGACCGGTGGTCTTGCCAAAGCGCTTGGTCTTGCCCTTGATGTTCACCACGGAGACACCAGCAACTTCCACCTTGAACATCAGTTCCACGGCGGCCTTGATTTCATGCTTGGTGGCGCTCTGCAGCACCTTGAACGTCACGGCGTTGGACTTCTCTGCAACCATGGTGGCCTTTTCGGACACGATGGGAGCAACCAACACCTGCATCAGACGACCTTCGTCAAACTTGAGCGTGCTCATTCGAACATCTCCTTGAGTTTGTCGATCGCACCCTTGGTGACGAGCACTTTCTTGTAGTGCACCAGCGACACGGGGTCGGCGTAGCGCGGCTCGACCACGAACACGTTCTTCAGATTGCGGGAAGCCAGGTACAGGTTCTCGTCGACTTCTTCAGCGATCACCATGACCGATTCCAGGTTCATGGCCTTGAACTTGTCGGCCAGCACCTTGGTCTTGGGGCTTTCGAGCTTGAGCGAGTCCACCACGGCCAGACGGCCTTCGCGGGCCAGCTGCGACAGGATGGCAACCATGCCGGCGCGGTACATCTTCTTGTTGATCTTCTGCGTGAAGTTTTCTTCAGGCAGATTCGGGAAGATGCGGCCGCCGCCACGCCACAGAGGCGAGGAGGACATACCGGCACGAGCACGGCCGGTGCCTTTTTGCTTGAACGGCTTGGCGGTCGTGTGACGAACCTGCTCGCGGTCCTTCTGAGCGCGAGTGCCCTGGCGTGCGTTGGCACGGTAGGCGATCACGATCTGGTGGACGAGGTCTTCGTTGAATTCACGGCCGAAAACAGTCTCGGGCGCATCAAACTTGGATGCGGCCTGGCCTTGTTCATTCAGGAGTTCGAGCTGCATTAGTTCGCTCCCTTGGAAGCTTTGGCCTTGATGGCGGGGCGCACCGTCACGAAGCCACCCTTGGAGCCCGGAACAGCGCCCTTGATCAAGAGCAGTTGGCGTGCTTCGTCAATGCGAACCACGTCGAGATTTTGGGTGGTGATGGTTTCATCGCCCATGTGGCCGGTCATCTTCTTGCCCGGGAACACGCGACCTGGATCCTGGGCCATCGAGATGGAGCCAGGAACATTGTGCGAACGGCTGTTGCCGTGCGAGGCGCGCTGCGAGCGGAAGTTGTGACGCTTGATGGTGCCGGCGAAGCCCTTACCGATGGAAGTGCCTTGCACGTCCACCTTCTGGCCCACCGAGAACAGCTCGGCGACGGGCAGGACGGAGCCTGCGGCGTACTTGCCAGCGGTTTCTTCGGTCACGCGGAATTCACCCATCACTTCACCGGCTTCGACACCTGCCTTGGCAAGGTGGCCGGCTTCTGGCTTGGTCACGCGAGATGCCTTGCGCGAACCGAAAGTGACCTGCAGGGCCACGTAGCCATCGTTCTCTTGGGTTTTGACCTGAGTCACGCGGTTGTTCGACACATCCACCACTGTGACAGGCACTGCGTCCCCATCATCAGTGAACAGACGCATCATGCCCACCTTGCGACCCAGCAACCCGAGGGAGTTGCTCAGACTCATTTGTTTGCTCCAAAACTTCCGCCGCTGAAACTGCAATTGGCCCAGCGTTGCGCTCCCGCCCCAGATGACCAAGGCCTTGCGCACGAAAGAAGGTTGATAAAACTTCGCTCAAGAAAGGCGAAGCCCCAAATTTTAACGCGAACTGCCTTTTCAAGCAAGTTCGCGTTAAATCAAAGCCCTTCAACGACCCCGCAAGGGGCCTGTGAAGTACTTATTGCAGCTTGATCTCGACGTCCACACCTGCGGGCAGGTCCAGCTTCATCAGAGCGTCAACCGTCTTGTCAGTCGGGTCAACGATGTCCATCAGGCGCTGGTGAGTGCGGATTTCGAACTGGTCGCGGCTGGTCTTGTTGACGTGCGGCGAGCGCAGGATGTCGAAGCGCTTCATGCGTGTCGGCAGGGGCACGGGACCCTTGACGATGGCGCCGGTGCGCTTGGCAGTGTCAACGATTTCAGCAGCCGACTGGTCGATCAGCTTGTAGTCAAACGCCTTCAGGCGGATGCGGATTTTTTGCTTGGACATTGTGTATTCCTAGTTTTCTAAGAATTACGCAATGATCTTTGCAACCACGCCAGCGCCCACGGTACGGCCGCCTTCGCGGATAGCGAAGCGCAGACCTTCTTCCATGGCGATGGGGGCGATCAGCTTGACGGTGATCGACACGTTATCGCCAGGCATCACCATTTCCTTGTCGGCGGGCAGCTCGATGGAGCCGGTCACGTCGGTCGTGCGGAAATAGAACTGGGGACGGTAGTTGTTGAAGAACGGAGTGTGGCGACCACCTTCGTCCTTGGACAGCACGTACACCTCAGCCGTGAAGTGGGTGTGGGGCTTGATGGAGCCGGGCTTGCACAGCACTTG